>JAYSTG010000336.1:0-1556 GCA_043719965.1 Saprospiraceae bacterium
CTCCCCATTCTCTAGAAGTAAGAGGAAATAACTGATAAACAAAAGCTCGACCAGCTAATAAATTAGCAGCTCCTCGTTTGAGTTTTCTTGCACTTGAACCACTTAATATAAATTTTTGATGTTTTAATTCTATGCTTTGATGAACCAAATCCAATAAAGAGGGTACTTTTTGAACCTCATCTATAATGACCCATTCCGGTGGCTTAGTTTTAGCATTCAGTTCATGAATCAAACTATTGGGATTTAATAAATATTTATTTGTTAAGCTTGGATCCAATAGGTCTATATACCAATTAATGTGATCTTGATACCGCTCTAACAATAATTGAGTTTTGCCTGTTCCTCTAGCTCCAAATAAGAAAAAGCTATTGGATTTCGAGAACTCAATTAGACGCTTAACCATACTTTATAATTGTCGTGCAAATATAAAGTATTATTTACTTAGTTACAAATAATAGATAATCAATAACTTATCTTTTAATTTACCCCGTCCCGCCTCTTTTTCATTTTGCCTGGGGTTCTCCAAATATGAAATTGTCCATCACTGACACATCTACTGAACCGCCATCATTGGGGCCTAGTTTGGAATTGCCATATTCGATACGCACTCGATGTATTACAGCTGTAGGAAAAATAACTCCTAAAAAAACATGACCATTATTCAAAACCGGTGTTGCATAAGTACCGAGTGATTTGTCATTGATATCAAAATATTCAAATGCAGTATTTTCAACTCGATCCACATCTACATATACGGCTCCGAAACCCCTCACGACAGCTTTGGTGGAAGTGCCAGGGATATAAAATCTAATGTCTGCTATATTACTACCTACTGGAGAAAATAACCGCTCGCCACTAAATGGTGGAAATATGGATACATAATTGGGATTGATATTACCAAAGGAAGGAAGCGTGTTGGTAGGGTTGGATTTATCGGCGCTTACCATAAGACCAGTGCCGGGAGTACTAAGTACTATCCCTCTTGATCGCGGTGCCGAGGTGCTATTGAATAAATCAGGAGCATAAAGATTAGGGGCTGCCTCAGCATCGGTCAGTCCATCCCAGTTGACCTCACGAAATCCTAAAGGCCCTTTAGAGCCAGGCTCCCCACCATTATCTCCTCCGCCAAACAATGCTTTGTATTCAGCTATTTTCCCAGCTACATCTGTACTACTAACAAGTACCGTTGCATCACGATCTGTACCAGAATCGTCCTTTTTGCAAGATGAAAGTAGAATTAAGGATATAAATACCAAGTAATTGATTAATTTAAAATTTTTCATAGTTTATTTTTTTGAATTGTGTTTGAAGGCTGGATTCAAGTCACAAATGCAACTTTCTGATTAAATATTTCTATTGGCGAAGTAAAGTTAAATCTTTTTCTTGGTCTGTTGTTTAATTGATCCTCCACATATTGAATATACTCCTCCGAAATTTCATTAAAGTCAGTTTTTTTAGGGATGTATTGCCGGACTAGCCCATTGGTGTTTTCATTTGTTCCTCTTTCCCAACTATGATAAGGTTTTGCAAAATAAAAATCAATGTTTAGCTTTTTA
>JAYSTG010000337.1:0-3931 GCA_043719965.1 Saprospiraceae bacterium
GCCATTTTCAGCGATCAGGATCCCAAAGCGGTAATGAAAAGAATAAAACATATTGAACGCAATCAATTTTTCGTTTGATCCGTATGATGTTTAGACTCCCTCTATTGGTATGGATATTTAGCGTTAGTCTTGTTGTACCTTGTTCTGGGCAGACCATGGCCACTGTATCCGGCCAGATCTTAGACCAAGCCACGAGAGAACCAATCGAAGTAGCCACCATATTTATTCGGAATCATAATATATCTGCTGAGTCAAATCTTGCTGGCAAATTTACCTTGAATATCCCGGCCGGGAAAAGGTTGTTGCTTGAAGTCAACAGGACTGGATATAAAATGGCCAGTACGACTATAGGCCCTTTAGTACCTTCTGCCGAATTAAAGGTCGATTTTGAATTGGTACCTAATGCTTCCAATTTAGAGGTAGTCATCAAAGAAAGCGTGGTACGCAACAATGGTATGATCAGGGAGTCTCTCGAAAATTTAAAGTTGATTCCTTCTACTACAGGCAATTTTGAAAGTATTTTGCCTCATATTGCATTGGGTACCAATTCAGGGACAGGAGGTGAGTTGACCAGTCAATATCAAGTGCGGGGAGGCAACTATGATGAAAACCTGGTATTTGTAAATGATTTTGAAGTGTACAGACCTCAATTAGTGCGTAGTGGTCAGCAGGAAGGACTTACTTTTCCCAACCCTGATCTTGTCAGAGACCTTGCATTTTCATCTGGAGGATTTGATGCTAAATATGGAGATAAACAATCCTCAGTACTTGATATTCGTTATAAAAGGCCTGATTCCACTAAAGGGTCGTTGACGATGAGTTTACTTGGAGCAGGTGCCCATTTTGAAGGTAGTCGACGCCTCGGAAAGAGCTCGTATCGGAAGCTTACGTTTCTTTTCGGTGCACGATATAAAACGAATCGATATCTGCTTAATTCATTGCAATTGCAAGGTGAGTATATCCCAGATTTTGCAGATGTGCAAAGTTATCTCACTTATGATATTAATCGAAACTGGCAAGTGGGCCTATTAGCTAATTACAATTCATCGCTATTTAGTTTTGTTCCATTTTCCCGCAGTACGGCTACAGGCCTTATTGATTTTTCTCTCAGGTTGAGTGCTAATTTTAGTGGTCAGGAAATAGATAATTTCCAAACCGGAATGGTTGGGGCTTCCTTGACTTATATTCCTGAGCGAAAACACAATCCTTATTTTATTAAATTTTTAGGATCTGCTTATCAAAGTCTGGAACGAGAGACATTTGATATCATTAGCGATTACAGGCTTGCTTTGATAGAGACTGGCTTGGGCTCTGAAAATCAAGGTAAAGAGATTGCACTGATAGGCGATGGAGTACAACAGACATATGCTCGAAACTTATTATTTTCCAAAGTTCGGAACTTGGAAGTAAAAGGAGGATTAGAACTTCAATCTAATTCCCTCAAAGATAAAACTCATTTCATACAGTGGGGGCTTAAGGCTCAATCAGAAAATATATTGGATCGACTCAATGATTGGGAAAAGTTAGATTCAGCATTGCATACTTTGCCACATACTGAAGGGGACATAGTATTTAAAAGGGTTTTAAAAACTCGAAATGAGTTGGAATCATTCCGATTTTCAGCATACGTACAAGATGAATATACCTTGCGGACAGGAGTGGGTGGTGAAATGAGATTATCTGGTGGTCTACGGATGGTCCATCGCACACTAAACAGTGAGTTTTATATAAATCCCAGAGCACAAGTCATCTTTAAACCATCAGGGTTAGCAAAGGACATCTCATTCCGATTTGCTGCAGGACTTTATTATCAACCACCTTTTTATAGAGAAATGCGGAGCCCTCTGGGCGTGGTCAATCAGGACCTTTTAGCACAAAAATCACTGCATGTCTTAGGCGGATTGACATATGACTTTACACGTGGTGCTAAGACAGTGGTTCCATATAGATTGGTCACAGAGATCTATTACAAACAATTGTGGGATCAGGTTACCTATGATATAGATAATGTAAGAATCCAATATTCAGGGCAAAATGATAGTAAAGGTTATATCACAGGAATAGATATGCGATTGAATGGAGAGTTCGTACCTGGGGCAGAGTCTTGGTTTAATGTGTCATTTCTGAGAGCCAGGGAGTCGATCATTGGCTTGCAACACCAGCGTAGAGAACGAGGATCAAGAGACGGAAAAGATGTTGGGGATGTTCCTCGGCCCACGAATCAATTCATGACATTGTCAACTTATTTTCAAGATTACTTACCAAAAAATGAAAACCTCAAAGTCAATCTCAATTTAACCTTTGGTACAGGCCAACCTTTCGGAATACCTGGAAATAATCGAGCATTTCGCAATACTTATAGATATCCTGCATATCACAGAGTTGACCTCGGCTTTTCTTATTTATTATGGGACCAGGCTTGGAAGGCCCGTAGACCTAAACATCTTTTAAGGTTTGCAGAAAGTTCCTGGCTTAGTGTAGAGATTTTTAATATGCTGAAGGTGCAAAATGTTGCTTCCAATACATGGTTCAAATCGATCTATAATGTGCAATACGCTATTCCTAATTATCTGACATCCAGGAGGATAAATCTTAAGTATAAGATCAATTTCCATTAAAAGATGATCTCTTACTATTATTAGTTTTGCAATCCCGATATTAAGGTTATCTTTGCGACCATTTTTTAACAATAACTACTAAATGTTTATCATTATATGGCAGTTAAAATAAGATTGCAAAGACATGGTCGTAAAAAACGACCTTATTATCACATCGTAGTGGCAGATGCCCGCTCACCTCGTGATGGAAAATTTATTGAATTGATCGGGATGTATAATCCTTTATCAAAACCAGCTACTATTGATCTTGACAAAGACAGAGCTTTGGACTGGTTGAGTAAAGGAGCTCAGCCGACAGATACTGTGAGAAATATCCTAAGATTCCAAGGGGTGTTGTATAAAAAACACTTGATGCGGGGAGTGAAAAAAGGAGCTCTTACGGTAGAAGATGCAGAATCAAAATTCCAATCCTTCATCTCAGAGAAAGTAAAGAGCAATAATCAAGCTATAGCCAAAAGCGTAGCTGAGACTAAAGCTTTCCACGAACAGGTTTTTGGCAAAGCCAAACCTGTAAAAGTAAAAGTTCAACCGGAGGCTGCGGCTTCTGAATCAGCAGATGTGGCTCCTCAGGAGTAATCGTCTGATCTTAGAAATTTATTGTTTGTAAATTTGGTCTGGTAAAGCATTTTAAGCTTTACCAGATTTTGTTTTTTAAAATCAAAGTTCTATGGAAAAACTGGATCCAAAATTTGTTCAGGTACTTGAGGATATCAAGTCTAGAATTCAGGCTTCTGATACTCTTCAATCTTTTTTGGAAGAAGAGACAGAAGCAGGGTTTCAAGCACTTCGAGAGGAGTTTGAACCTGAGATTAATCAACTGTACTCAGAAGTAGGTAACCAAAAACCACTTCAATTGTTAGATTTAGAACAAAAATTATTTGATCAGGACTTTGAAGGGGTATACCTGCCTAAAATGTTGGGCTACACCGTATTGAGGGGTGACATCAATGAATTTGGTAAGTATCGAAGACCTCAGGATCAATTTGGATTGGCTGTAAAAGCCTTATCTAATTGCAATAATTTCGAATTATTGAAAAGCAAAACCGGGCAAACATTGCAAATAGGTTTTTCACTTTCCAGCGATATATGGGTTTCCAATCTGGTGGATCATGTTGACAATAAGCGTAGCAAACAATATTTTGAAGGTATTAAAAGCCATAGAATCTCAGAAGAAGCCGAACGAAAATCAGCAGTAAGTAAATATGGTAGGCAATTCGAAGGAGCTCCTTACCACTCAGCAGAATTTCCAAATTCACCGGAGGATCTTAAAAGCTTATTTATTCCATTAAAAGACTTTTTGTTGCATAGAGTAA
>JAYSTG010000338.1:0-3914 GCA_043719965.1 Saprospiraceae bacterium
GGGTTTTTAAAACTATTTAAGTATTTTTTGGTTTGTAGGTCCAATATTTGATCCAGGTCTTTTGCGGTATAAGCTTTATTTAATAATGGTGGGCAAGAAACTGCAGCACAATTCAACGCAAAATGAATTCGTGCCTCTTTAAATTCTGGACGAATGATTTCGTTTTCAATTTGATTGAGGGTATAGAGCACTTTTCCTGCTTTTACGATCTTCAGATCCCAGGGTTTTCCGTTGTTGATATCCATAATGCTTTTTACTGGATAATAATTGATGATCAATATTAATGTATTGGCATTATAGACATTGATCCAGTAAGCGAGGCGTTCATTTTTAGCGGCACTGAATGGAACTGGGTTTTCGGATAGGTCTACAATAATCTTTTCAAGATCAAGCTTGGACTTTTTTAAATCGGCATAATTTACTTTACCAGTGTTGCTCACATATTTAGAGAGCAGTGATGAATAAGTAGAATAATCTAAATTTTGTCCTAAGACACCATGTAAACCGCTGGCCATGGCCAATAAAAGCAAAAGGATGAATCTCATATTTATTTCAGTTCAGCATAGCCAAATTTGATCCCTGCCGGTTGACACCAAACGATGACAAATTTAAGCTCATCTTTAGGCTGGCTTTCAAGTGCAAAGAAATGGGAGCCCTTTTTATCAATGACTGCAAGTTTGATAAACGTACTAGCTTCTGATAATTTTAAATTCATGGAATTTGATAGATACATTGTCACCGAGCCAGTAGCAAATGTGGTAGAAAAATCTTCACCCAAACGGACGGCAAAATTATTAATAGAATCTTTTACCAGTTGAGCGATGCCTTTAGTTGGATAACCCCCAGCATTATTGAATTCACCAGATTTCAGAATCGTTAAATTTTTTATTGGTATAGAAGAGACGGTCGTCTCGATCGGCTTAACAACAGGATGGTCAAGGGTAACATCTTCTTTTGTGCATGCTGAAATGAATAGTACGAAGCATAGAGAAGAAAAGATAAGTTTCATAAATATAAATTTTAATTTGATTTAATATTTTAATTACCAGGTTTGGGTTTGGATGTAAACTCGTGAATAATACCTATGGAAAAATATCCAGCGATATAAATATTTTTGAATGGCGCCAACCAATCATTACCCGTGAGGTAGGTAGCTGAAGCTCCCCAGCTTTTATTAAATCGATAAAAAGCCTCCGCGCTCACCAGAGTATAGGTGGTGCCATTGCCACGCACAAATCCCAATTCGGGGTGCTTGCTTTCACCCGTGGCCCATTGTCCTCTGATCTTTGCATTTAGCCATAGGGGCTTGACAGGATTAAATCCAATCTCTCCACCGATTTGATAGGAATCCTCGAAAGAAAGACCTTTGTATTTGGTTCGAAGATTATAGGCTGCAAAAGCAGAGACATAGCCCTTGCCCAAACCCTTGGATGCAGCCAGCGTAGTCCACACATTAAACTCTCCGTCACCGGTCGGCAAGTTGATTTTCTCCTGTGCAACAGTTTTGCTTTGAGCAAAAGCATTGGCTCGTCCTGTGGGCAATTCAGGTCCAATACTGATAGACACAGGATAATTATCGTTTTTGATCAATTTATATTTTAATTCGAATCGTAAGTCGCCAATGCCATTTACTTTATGCGTAGTTTCAAAGCTATTTTGCCTCCAGATCGGCGCATATACGATAGCAGTCCATCGGTGTTGGATACCATACTCTGCGTACAAATTGAGTGCGTTTTGATTAAAAACATTGGTTACCAAAGCGGTTCCATTGGGTGAGTAATACTTATCAGCAGACAATCTTGAAAAATCAAGTTTGCCGAAAAACTCTCCTTTGTTTTTGGTCCACCCACTCTGCCCCAAAATAGATGAAGAGCATAATACAAGTGCAAGGAAAGTGAAGAATAATTTTAAGATTGAATTCATAGATTGATTCATTAAAAAAGCATACTGAATGAGGGGGCTGTCCCAAAATCTATCAGGACGACCTCGCACAAACCCATTTTACTTTAATTCTGCATTACCAAATGGAACATTGGCTGATCCACACCATAGTATCAAGTGAGTAAATTTTGATTCGACAGCTGAATTCAATTTCAGATACATTTCACCATTTTTAGTAATGAAGCCTACTAATCTAATGTCAGGATTTCCTTTACCTGGATCCGCTTTAAATGTATTGCTAGTGCTTAAATACACAGAAACGGTTCCTGTAGCCAATACCGTAGTAAAATCTGATCCGAATTTAATAAAGTCCGTCCCTTTAGAGTCTTTGCCAATTTGAACCGCACCTTTGGAGCCGGTGCTGTTTTGTTCTACTATAGTACCTGATCGTGTTACGGAAAATGCGCCTTGTGGTGCTGCAGTGTCGATGAGCACCTCGGTGTCTTTACTACAAGAGATCATACAAAAAGTAAATAATGATGCTAAAAACATAGTGGATAAAAAGGATAACTGTTTCATATTGTTTTGTTTTTATACCACAAAGATGATAACGAGATATCACGAAAGTATCACAGGTGGACACGCCACTATAGCTTTTGATTATATCGCTAATGAAAATCGAAATGTAGTCACATGACCATTGACTTCAGCCCGCACTTGACCTCGGTGGATATCGATTATTTTTTTTACAATAGCCAATCCTAATCCCGTGGATTGTTGGGTACCTCTATTGGTAGATGTAAAATATCGATCAAACACATATGGCAAATCTTGTAGCGGAATGGGCTCACCGGAATTACACACTTTTACATGTTGAGCTTGTGCATCTTCCAATATAGTGACCTTGATAAATCCATTGGTATTGCAATGGCGTATAGCATTATCCAAAAGGTTTTGAATTACTCGGTCTATCCAACTGATATCTGCTCTGATCAGATGAATATCTGGTGCAAATTCAGTCGTTAGAGCTATATTTTTTTCTTGGCAGTCAACCTGATACTTATTCAGCACATCCTGAGCGAGCTCTGATAGTGAAAATAGTTCTGGATTTAATTTGATCTGACCAGATTCTAATTTTGACAATTCGAACAATTCATTGACCAATCGTTTCAGCCGTTGAGATTCTGAATAAGCGATCTTGATATATTTAGTGGTATCTTCTTCTTTAAGGAGATGTTGCTGATCATTTAAAACCAATTCTAGATAACCAGAGACACTAGCCAACGGTGTACGGAGATCGTGAGAAAAATTAGCAATCATTTCTTTTCTAAATTCATCGGTTTTTTTGAGTTCTTCTAAACTCAAGGCTAATTGCGAGGACATTTTTTTGTTGATCTCATTGGCATCTTCCAAGGCGTGTTTGTCTTTCAATTCTCTAGACAGTATATGTTCTAAAATTCGGAACAATACAATAAACAAGACGCCAATCATCAACCAAGACAATAAAATATTTTTCCAAATCGAACTTCTTACAACGGAAATAAATGAATCATATTTTTCATCCGCCTGCAATACCGCAACAGTTTTACCCTCTTTGTTTTTTATAGGTGCAAAAGCAGACAACCAATGTCCGAATTCGTCCTGATAAGGTGGTATCATACCTCCTTGATGGTATTGTTCCAGCAATTGATCTGGAAATTTTTTATACAAATGCCTGAAATAGGGCTGATCATCCGAGCTTACTCCAAATTCATAGGAGTGCATCGCACTGTCAAAAACAATGGTGTACATCGGTGTCTTCAACATATTAGCGGATTCATTTGCTTTTAGCAGCGCATGAATTCGTTGATAATACATATCATCACCCGTAGTTTCGATATCGTCTTTTTTGGGGTACATAGACATAAGCATACTATGTAGGTCCCCATCGATTAATAAAGCCGTGGAGTTTACAATGCCGAACAATCGCATCAATGTAGTCTCTTGATGGTTTTTGATCAGCGTACGATAAGTGTAAATAGTGAAATACAAAC
>JAYSTG010000339.1:0-1546 GCA_043719965.1 Saprospiraceae bacterium
GTACATTTGAAATTTCGATGGGTTCATTTTCCTTTGGTTATGATAATTCCCTGAAAAATCTATCTTTGCACCCTCGAAAGAGGCAATATCAGAGTGATATGCAGCAGTTTCGGAGAGATGGCAGAGCGGTTTAATGCGGCAGTCTTGAAAACTGTTGACGGCGTGAGTCGTCCCGGGGTTCGAATCCCTGTCTCTCCGCTTCAAAAAGGAGCTCAGTCTGTTTGGCTGGGCTTTTGTTTTTTAGAGCTATTCAAATATGCAGACTCATCCTATGCATCTTGCTAGACTCATTCTTGAACACCACTTCAAGCTAGAACATTCCATCCATAAAATCAAACTTCCAAAAAAAATAGAATGGCTATGGCCCTATTCAGCTCCAGAAACTCAACGCGTAATGACTCTTTTTTATCATAAATATTATCATGACCATACAGGCCGTATCCCGATCTTCGGTATCAATCCAGGACGATTGGGTGGGGGGCTCACCGGTATTCCTTTTACTGACCCTGTCAAGCTTGCTCAGGAATGTTCCATCGAAAATAATTTTCGTCCGAAGCCAGAACTCTCAGCACAATTTATGTATCAGGTCATTCAGCAATGGGGTGGACCCGAATTGTTTTATGCTCAATTTTATATATCTTCCTTATGCCCACTTGGATTCATAAAAAATGGATTGAACTTTAATTATTATGATGACAAACAATTGGCCAAAGCGGTTACCCCATTAATTATTAAAAACATTACAGATCAGTCATCCATTTGTAGAGCTGATGCTAAAGTGGCTTATTGCCTTGGTGAAGGAAAAAACTATGATTTTTTTAGCAGATTAAATGAAGAGCATCATTTCTTCGATCAAATCATTCCATTGCCTCATCCTCGGTGGGTAATGCAGTATCGAAGGAAGTCCTTGAACGATTTTATAGATCTTTATCTGGAGAAATTGTCGCGAAGGAATTAAGACGGTATCGGTCTAAGAGATAGAACATTTGATTAATCGTGGCAAGTAATTTAAGGCACTTTTATTCATGTATTGATCGAAAGTGTATTGGATGAGAAAATGATTAAGATAAAAAATATTAAAATTTAACTTGTATTCAAAATATTTTTTAATTATATTTGGATTCAAATCGCAATAGACTTATTTAATATTAAGTTATAGGAACATAGAAGATCTTGCAGAAAGCCCTGAAAAACCATTGCTCTCTGTTTTATATTTTTAGCCGTCAAATGAGTTTTGACCTTGCTGATTTTATATCTATTACTTGTAAGAATTTATAACAATGGTTATAAGTTCGCATTTCAATTGTTTTTGTCAACACATTTCCAACGCATAGCAATGTATAACGATCAAAGCAAAATCAGTCGAAAACTTAAAAAACTCCGGCAAATTCATGCTTTGCCGCAGAAACATCTGGCTGAATTATTAGCAATCAGTCAATCCTATTATTCAAAGTTAGAAACATTTGAATTGCCAAAACATTACAAGTTTATTCCTGCACTTGCAAAGTTATACAAACTCCATGAGCGCTTTTTGATCGAGGACTGT
>JAYSTG010000340.1:0-1546 GCA_043719965.1 Saprospiraceae bacterium
TGCTACCTTCTGGGACCAACTTCCACCGTACAAGAAAGCTGCAGAGATACTGCAGGAACATTTAGAGGATTCAGAAGTATATAAAAATGTTCGGCTGACCTGTGATAATACTAAATGCGTTATTACTGCTGATCTCAGAATCGCAGAAGATATCACCTACACCATGGAGGTGACATTGCTTAGCGCCATGACAGCTGATGAACTGATCAGTATGCTCATGTCTGAATACCGGGTGGATCTGTGGGACGCATTCAATGTGAAATCGGAAAACATGTGGGATGAGCTTTATCACTGGTGGCGAAAACAAAACGATGATCTCGCACAGCAAAAAGGCTGGCAGGTAAGCACATTAAACTTTTTAGCCGATGTAATTACAGCCCCGACATTATATCCTGCGGTAAGCGGCTGGGCAACTGGCAAGCATTGGCGTGACGGGCATGATCTGGCAGGTTGGGAACAAGCTTTAGCAGCGCTTGATTTTTTAATAGCAGAGGAAATGGTGAAGGGCTGCATTACGAATTTCGTGGTGCGGGTGGGCGGAAAAACGGTGAGTCTTTTAAAGTTATCACAAGGCACCAGAGTGATAGTATCGAATGCTATTGAAAATGGATATAAGCTTAAGGCTATTTCCGAATCTGAACTTATAATACTTTCCCGGAAAAATGACGAAATCGGGAGAATAGCAGAAGATGCATTACAGCTTAAAATTCCTCATGGTAATGGCTGGGCAGTACAATCCAATAAAACTGAAGCAGTAGAAATTTTAAAAGAAGTCCAAAGGTCAAGAAAAGTTTATAAGATTGGCACTTTAGATGTTAGCGAAACAACGGGTGCTCAATACTGGTCGCCAGAAAATCCACTATCTTTTAAAAGAATTGAGGATTATGCTGAGAAATATGGATTACCTATTGATCGAATAAAAGGCGAAAATAAATTTGTGATTGCCGGAAATATTATCGAAAATGAATTAATTGTTACTAGGGAAGCCGTTCCATATGGTGGATCAAAAGGGGGTGGAATTGAGGTAGTTACAATATCAGGTTCGGTCAGGATGGAAACATTCCATACTCTTCAAGTAAAATAATTTTTAAGTATATGAATTGGTCTAAGATATATATTGAAATATGTGATCATTTAAAAGATAATGGCAAGAAAAAATATGCGGATTACTTAAATGAAGCTCTGTTGATGGGCGCAACGGGTGGGGAAATTTTTGATATTGCAATAACAAGACTCATGGAATTACAAGACAAAAAAGAATTGCAAGAAGTAAAAGATAAGGTTAATTCTATTTTAAATTATGCTAAATCAATAAATCATTTGTAGAAAACCACCTTTAGTTTTATTCTTTCAATGAAGGTTTGACGATCTGCAAATGAAAAGGAATATCAATCAGGCGGTGGAAATTATAAAGTGTTGGATAACAGAAAGGGAGTACACCCCCCTGGCCCCCCTCAATGGGGGAAGATTCAACCCTGATCGGCCATTAAACTATAGTTGCAAAGGGAAAAGCTTTATAACAGATTTTAAAAAAATAATCCAGGAT
>JAYSTG010000035.1:0-2261 GCA_043719965.1 Saprospiraceae bacterium
CCTCAAAAGCGATTTGCAGTTATTCATGCTTTGGACGGGTATGATGAAATTTCATTGACCGGAGATTTCAAAATGAAGACTCAAGCAGCCGACCTGGTATTAAATGCGGAGGCAATAGGTTTAAATACTATTAAGCCTGAAGATATCTATGGCGGTGAAACCAAAGAAGATGCTGCTAAAATTTTTATGCAAGTATTACAAGGGGTCGGCTCACCAGCACAACAAGCAGTAGTAGTTGCCAATGCAGGTGTTGCTATTCAAATCTGCAATCCAAAATTATCACTACCTGAAGCAATAGAGCATGCAAAAGAAAGTGTAATCAGTGGCCATGCTTTCCAATCATTTAAAAAGTTAATAGCACTTGCAGCATGACCATACTCGATCAAATCATAGAAAATAAATTTAAAGAAGTACAGCGGCACAAGGAGCAGAAGTCAGTGCATGATCTAAAGAAAAGTATTTTTTTCAGTGGGCCAACTTTTTCTCTGACCTCTAAACTAAAAAATGCACCAGGGATTATAGCAGAATTTAAACGGAGGTCACCTTCGAAAGGAATCATTCGTGAAGAAGCTAATGTCCTGTCCATCACCCAAGCTTATGAACAGGCTGGAGCTTCTGCCTGTTCTATACTCACCGATGAACTTTTTTTTAATGGCATGAATCAAGATATTATCGATGCCAGACCACTGTTAAATATTCCTATTTTGAGGAAAGAGTTTATCGTAGACGCTTATCAAATCATCGAAGCTAAAGCACTTGGAGCTGACCTTATTTTACTGATTGCAGAATGTTTGAGCAAGGACCAAGTAAAGGATTTTACACATCAAGCGCATGATCTGGGTTTGGAAGTCTTGATGGAATTACATGTTCACGAAGAGTTAGATAAATGGAATCCTGATATCGACTTGTTAGGCATAAATAATCGCAATTTAAAAAGCTTTGAAACTGGTATTCACCGTTCATTGGATATAGCCTCAAGTTTGCCCGTTGAATCCATATGGGTTTCCGAAAGCGGACTACAAGGATCATCGGAATTAAATACGTTGCTGAATGTGGGATACAGAGGATTCTTAATAGGCGAGACTTTTATGAAAGCAGATGATCCCGGAGAAATGTGTGAAAAGTTTGTGATGGATCTTGAAAACTACATCGAGCATGGATAAAAATCTTGAGATTAAAGTGTGCGGAATGCGAAAGGCAGATCAGATCAAATGGATTTCTGAACTGTCTATTGATTATATCGGACTTATCTTTTATCCCAATTCTCCTCGTTATCTTGATGATGACCTTTCACCAGACTTATTTGGTGAGAAGAAAAAAGTAGGAGTTTTTGTTAATAGCCCTATGGCACAGATCTTATATACACAAAGTCGATATCAACTGGATGTGGTGCAATTGCATGGTCAGGAAAGTGCAGAACTGTGTGCGAGTATTCAAAACCGAGGCATCGAAGTGATTCGAGCTTTTTCGATAGATAAAAATTTTGATTTTAATAAAGTATTAGAGTTTGATGGATATGCAGATCGATTTATTTTTGATGCGAGAGGAGATGCACCAGGAGGTAATGGAATACGATTTGATTGGAGTAAAATAAACGAGTATGAAGGCGCCACACCATTTTTATTGGCTGGAGGCATCAGTAATGATCATATAGATGAAATAAAGTATTTTAATCATCCAGCATGCATTGGTATTGATATCAATAGCCGATTTGAATATGCACCCGGGGATAAGGACATCATCACGATAAAAAAATTTATACATGAGTTACGCAGTTGATACCAAAGGCTTTTATGGTATATTCGGAGGGGCTTTTATCCCAGAGATGTTACAGCATAATGTAGAACAACTCAGAGAGCAATATCTTCAAATCATACAAGAGCCGGATTTCCAAGCTGAGTTTCAGGACTTGTTGAGAAATTATGTCGGTAGACCAAGCCCACTTTATGAAGCAAAACGACTTTCTGATAAATATGGAGCTCGTATATTTTTGAAACGAGAAGATTTGAATCATACTGGGGCACACAAAATCAATAACACCATAGGGCAAATTTTATTAGCTCAACGATTGGGAAAAAAAAGAATAATTGCAGAGACTGGCGCAGGACAACATGGTGTAGCAACAGCTACGGTGTGTGCTTTGAAAAATTTAGAATGTATTGTCTATATGGGTTCAGTGGATATTGAACGCCAAGCACCTAATGTTGCAAGAATGAAAATGTTAGGTGCCAAAGTAATACCGGCTACCAGTGGTTCTCAAA
>JAYSTG010000341.1:0-11044 GCA_043719965.1 Saprospiraceae bacterium
ATACCATACGTAGCTAATGAAATGAGCCCTTGAGCTTGGTTCTTTATTTTATCACCTGCTTTAGCATCCGTATAGATTTGACCAGACACAAAGAAAAAGTCAAAACATAATCCATGCAACAAAATCGCTACATAAAGCATCCAGAGCCCAGAGGTGCCATTACCATTAGAGAAAAGGTAGAATCTTACTATCCATCCAATGAGCCCAATGATCAAAATCCATTTCACTCCAAATTTGCGCATCGCAAAAGGAATGGCTAACATGAAGAGTACTTCGGAAAGTAAGCCTAGCGACATTTTATTTTCTACATTAGTCATACCGGCGTCGGTAAGCGATGGATTGGCCATGGCGTAATAAAAAGACAATGGAATACAGATTAAAATCGAAGAAATGAAGAAGATTAAGAATGATCTATCTTTAAACATCACAAAAGCATCGGCCCCAATAATTTTGGCAAAGGTGGGTTTACCAGTTGCTTTTGGAGGGGTATTTGGTAAAAAATAAAATGCATAAACACCCAGAACTACTGAGGTAATCATAGAAATATAAAATATAGTAGACTTATCACCAACACCTAAATACCCCACAAAATTCGTGACCACAAACCAGGATAATGTACCCATCACTCTTATGATAGGAAACTCCTTGGCTGGGTCCGCCATATGAGTCATTGAGATCGATGAGGTCAGTGCAATAGTCGGAGCAAAAGTGAGACAGTATGCTAAGATCCACCAATAAAAATTAGAAGCGCTTTTTTCTTGTATTAAAAAAAACAATATACCCGCTCCAATCAAATTTAATACCCCTAATACTTTTTGTGCCGCAAAGAATCTATCTGCAACCATCCCAATGAAAAAAGGAGCTACAATCATAGCAATGGAAAATGCAGAATAGGCGTTGCCTACTTGCGTACCCGTTGCGCCTAAGCTGGTAAAAAGATATTTACTCATTTGTCCATACCATGCTCCCCAAACAAAAAATTGCAGGAACATCATGATCGAAAGCAGGATTTGATTGTTTTTATTCATGTAGTGAAGGTAATAAAAGTCAACTTATCCAAAAAGCATGGGTGGTTGTAAGTCTCAATTAATTTTGGAATGAAAAACCTATAATTTTTTGAATAAGGAATTTCTTAAACCATTTATCATGACCAGGATCTCTTCACATTTTCTATAAATAGTCTGAAAATCATTTTCATCAATCATCTCTCTCCGCTGAGCTATATACAAGCAACTTACTACTTCGATATTGGACCTCAATGCAAAAGAAAGGAATCGACCAAATTCTTTATTCGTCTGTCCTGTAGAGCCTTCGGCTATATTCAAGGCCACTGAATCAGCCGCTCTTTTTATTTGTGATGTAAGTATGAAAAGCTCTTCTTTTGGAAATTTTTTACAGACCTTATGCACTTCTTCCGTCAGATCCACTGCTTTCTGCCAGACTAATAATTTTTCAAATTTAAAAGCCATAATATTTTAGTTTAATTGCTGCTAATGTAAAAACAATGTCGGAAAGCCGGGAGGTCGGAAAGACGGGAGGACGGAAAGTCGGAAAGACTGACTGAAACTCGGAAAGTCGGAAAGACGGGAGGACGGGAGGACGGAAAGACTGAAAGTCGGAAAGTCGGAAAGTCGGGAGGACGGGAGGACGGGAAGTCGGAAAGACTGACTGAAAGTCTTGACTGAAAGTCGGGAAAGACGGAAAGTCAGAAAGTCGGACTCCCCCCCCCCGACTTTCCCGACTCCCCGACTCCCCGACTTCCCGACTTCCCGACTTCCCGACTCCCCGACTCCCCGACTCCCCGACTTCCCGACTTCCCGACTCCCCGACTTCCCGACTTCCCGACTCCCCGACTTCCCGACTTCCCGACTTTCCCGACTCCCCGACTTCCCGACTTCCCGACTTATATTTGCACAATGAGTACAATCGACATCAAAGTCCCACCTATGGGAGAATCCATCACAGAAGTCACTTTATCAAAATGGCTTAAAAAAGATGGTGATATCGTCAAAATGGATGAACCAATCTGTGAATTCGAATCCGATAAAGCCACACTGGACTTACCTGCAGAAGCAGCTGGTCAACTCAAAATAATAGCTACAGCAGGCAGTGACTTAAAGATAGGTGCCGTTATAGCGCAGATTAATAAAGAAGCAGCTAATCAGACCATCTCTTCCCCGTCAACAAGCGCTGTTGAATTACCAAATAAAGTTCAACCTTCAATTATTTCACCACAAACACAACCTTCAGAAACCAAAGCCTCCCCTGCAGCAGCTAAAATAATGCGGGAACAAAATGTCACTTCGGAAGCTGTCAAAGGGACTGGTAAAGATGGCCGAATCACTAAAGAAGATGCAAATGTAGCCACCAAAACAAGTGAACCAGTCGGAGTCAATATAAATTCCAATTTAGATACAAAAGTAATACCCACTCTTAACCCATTGCATCGTAATGAACGAAGAGAAAAAATGACTCGTATGCGTCGTACCATCTCTAAAAGACTCGTGAGCGCAAAAAACGAGACTGCAATGCTCACTACATTCAATGAGATCGACATGGCGGAAGTAATGGCCTTACGCACAAAATATCAAGATCAGTTTGTTGCGAAATATGGGATCAAACTAGGGTTTATGTCACTATTCGCCAAAGCTTGCAGCAAAGTATTATTAGAAATGCCGGAAGTCAATGCCTTCGTGGATGGCGACGAGTTGATTTATCATGAATATACAGATATTTCTATAGCTATCTCCACTCCGAGCGGATTGGTAGTGCCTCCAGTGAAAAATGTAGAATCTTTAAAATTTCATGAGATTGAATTAAAGATTAAAGAACTTGCCGATAAAGCACGGACCGGCAAACTTACTTTGGAGGAAATGTCTGGAGGTACATTTACCATCACCAATGGAGGCATTTTTGGTTCTATGATGAGCACGCCCATATTAAATGAACCACAGTCAGCTATCTTGGGCATGCATGCTATCATTGAAAGACCTGTGGCTATCAATAAAGCAGTGGTCATACGCCCTATGATGTATGTAGCGCTGTCTTATGATCATCGGGTGATAGATGGTTCTTCTTCTGTAACTTTTTTAGTGAAAGTGAAAAAACTTTTGGAAGATCCTATGACGCTGATGATGGATTTGTAAAATGAGTAGCCTTTTTCTAGTAATAAATATGACTTCGATGATACATGACTACTCAATTATCATTAATTTTTGACACTCCGTCTGAGTTTTATTTTTCATTTTTAGCATATAGATTCCAGGAGGCACAAGTGGAATTTTAATTTTATCTGAATAGGCGAATGAAATTATTTGTTTCCCATCAACACTCACCAGATCTATTTTTTCAAACCGATGCTGCTCCAGATCTTTAACAGTTAATTGCGCTCCTCGCTGAATAGGGTTAGGATAAACACTATATCTTATTGGCTTTGAATCTTTAATCGAAGTCACATTCAAAACAATATCCAACAGATAATTCCATATTTTCATAAATACTGGATCACTTTTATCCATAGGAGTCCGGTTATCTTGAACAGTACATCCATGCCGATCACCTACCGCTACATTTTGAGAGGTCACTAATATATGAGAGTTTCGGTACGGATAAGCCACTTGATCTACATTGACTGGAGCGCCGTATTTCGACAGTCCGAGGCTATCCCATATTTCTTTCTGAAATAAATATTCGTCAAATAGATGACCAAATACATATATGTTCTTTTTATCCGTGTTCCATGCCCCAGTATGCAACCAGATTGGCGGCAAATAATAATGTAAGCTAAAATCTTTTGGTCCTGAAAAACATATCGCTTTATGGATTTCAAAATATTTTGAGATTACAGCCACATGACCAGCAGCATCAGAATGCCCAGACCACACTACCGAAGCTTGCTTGATACCTTGAAAATTATTCAGATAAGATGACCAATTTTCATCAGGGTACTTTAACTGAAGGTAGAGTAGAAGTGCACTTAACCTAAAGAAAATGCTTTCCGTAGAGTCCACGACTATCCAACTTGAATAATTTTTTCCTTCTACAATTTCTCTATGAAAGTTTTCATAGCAATTAGCATCCGTAGAGTGATCACAGGTACTATAGAGTTTATTTGTACTAGGATAAGTCAAACTGATAACATGGTAGCCTGCATTAGCTGCCAGACTACAATATTGGCTTGCACTGGAAGCAGCATCATAAGCGGCAGGTAGATAGACCATTAATTGGTTGCGCTTTGTACTCTGCGGATCAAAGTAAATTTGATGAGAATCGGAAACGAAAGTCAGTATCCTGGTATCTGTCTGTAAAGGACTGACACGTAAAGTACGGACATTGGCAAAAATCAAATTTTGACTAAAGGTCAAAATCCAAAATGATAAAAAATATAATTTAATAAAATTCAAAAAATTAAATAGTTAACGAATCAATTATAGCAAACGTTACACTATAAGACTTGGTTGCTTTTCCCTTAAAAATCGACTAATTTTTTCACTTAGAAGTTAGGGTAACTCCAAGCAATGGATTACATTTACGAGTCTATGTATAAACTCTTTTAATAATCAAATAAATAATTAAAACCTTACAAATCTTGAAGATGACTAAACTAAAATGTACACTGTTGTACCTACTTTTATGTTGTACAGCTGTATTAACTGCACAATCCATCTCCGGCACCGTCAAGTCCGGCGCTGATGGAGTTTCGATACCCGGTGTATCGATAGTAGTAAAAGGTACCAATATCGGTACGGTATCTGACCTTGATGGCAATTTTACCATTGTCGCAAGTATTCAAAGTACTTTGGTATTCTCCTATATTGGATTTCTTAACAAAGAAGTTCCTGTAGGGAATGAATCCAATTTAGAAATTACCCTCGAAGAAAATAATCAAAGTTTAGACGAAGTGGTCGTGACCGCCTTAGGTATTCGAAAAGAAGCTAAAAAATTAGGGTATGCAACCACTACGGTTAATAAAGAACAAATTACTGAAAACAGATCGCCCAATTTTATGAATGCACTACAAGGCAAGATTGCAGGAGTAAATATTTCAGCGCTCGGCACGGGACCTGCTGGCACATCTAAAATCCGAATTAGAGGCCAATCTTCCATTGCAGGTCAAAACAACCCTTTGATCGTAATTAACGGTGTCCCGATTGACAACACCAACTTTGGTACTAATCCTGGTAACGCTTCAGCAGATAATTCTATAGGCGTACGAGGAGGTGGGAACACTTCTGATGGTGGTGATGGTCTATCCAGTATCAATCCGGATGATATTGAAAGTATGACTGTCCTTAAAGGGGCTACTGCAGCTGCGCTGTATGGATCTCGAGCTAAGGATGGTGTGATCATGATTACAACCAAAACAAAAGGAACAAATAAAGGTATAGGAGTTACTTTCAATTCGAACTTTACGAGTGAAACTCCTTTAGATTTTACCGACTTTCAGTATGAATATGGCCAAGGTGAAAATGGAGTTCGACCTACTACCGCTAATCCCACATCTGGTCAGTGGTCCTTTGGAGAAAAGTTTGCTCCAGGTATGACTCAAGTATTGTATGATGGTGTCACAGTACCCTACGAACCTGTTTTTGATAGAATTGGAAGTTTTTTTAGAAATGGCCAAAATTTCGCTAATACACTTACGTTGTCCTCTGGAACAGATAAAGGTGGATTCAATTTATCCTTCGCAAATAATGATAATTCCGGTATAGTACCCAATAATACCTTCAACCGCAAAACGTTTAACTTAGGTTTTGCTTATGAATTATCAAGTAAATTAAGTTTTACAGGTAGTGCTAATTATTCTAAAGAATACAATAAGAATCCACCCAATATCGCAAATCAGGATAATTCAATCCCTACTGCACTTTACAATCTATCCAATTCAATGCCTCTAGATCTTTTAGAAGCTAAAAAATATAATGCTTTGGGTAATGAATACATCTACTCAAGATTTATGAATCGAACCAATCCATACTTTACATTGTCAGAACAGTTTCAAAATATTCGAAGAGATCGTTTATTTGGCAACCTTAATTTGAAATATAATATTCTTCCTTGGTTATATATTCAAGGGCGTGTAGGTCAGGATTTCTGGACTCGTGATCAAGACTTTAATAACTTTCCTACCGGCCAAGCATCTCTTGCTGCAGCTCCTGCTGGTTTTGTCAACGGTACCTATACTCAGGAATCTCGACGATTTAGAGAAACTAATGCAGATATCTTAATCTCTGCTTCTCGTGAATTTGGTGATTTTGGTATAGATATTAATGCCGGTGGCAACCAGATGTATCGTCGTTCAGATCTGAATAGTACATTGGTGCAAGATTTTATCGTTAGAGGATTATACACTGTTGGAAATGCGAGGGTGAAAGACCCCATCTATGGATTAAGTGAACGAGCAGTTAATTCAGTCTATGGATCTGTAGATATTTCTTTCAAACATTTCCTCTATTTGAATGGTACAATCAGAAATGATTGGTTCTCTACTTTATCGCCTGCCAATAGATCCATACTTTATCCTTCAATCTCCGGTAGTTTGATTATTTCCGAATTGTGGAAAGGAGCCCCTTCCTGGTTGACTTTTGGCAAAATAAGAGCGGCATATGCAGAAGTAGGTAGTGATACTGATGTCTCTCCTTACGCGAATAATTTATTTTATGGAGTCAATGGAAACTTATTCCCAAATCCTGCAGGTGCAGCACAACCAGTGGCTGGCCCATCTAGCCTTACTCTACCTAATGCTAATCTCAAGCCTATGCGTGCTTCGGAAAAAGAAATTGGCTTAGAGTTAAAGTTGTTCCGCAACAGAATAAGTATTGATTTTGCAGCTTACCAAAAAATCACTAATGATCAAATTGTATCCGCCCAAGTATCTGATGCATCTGGCTATACCAATACGTTGATCAATAGCGGTAAAAGTCAAACCAATGGCGTAGAAATGTTATTGAATCTTGTTCCTATCAAGCAAGCCTCATTCCAATGGGATCTTACTTTCAATGGCTCATTGAATAATACCAAGGTTTTAAAATTATTGACTGAAACACCAGGAGAAAGAATTACCGTAGGGACTCACGTATTTAATGGCGAACTCCGCCAGGTAGTCGGCCAACCTATGGGACAAATTTATGGATTTGGATATGCTCGTAACCCTGAGGGTAAAATCATATTTGGCGGCAATGGTATTGCAACCAGAACTTCCGAACTTATTTCATTTGGATCTGCATTACCCAAATGGGTAGGCGGCATCAACAATGGCTTTACTTACAAAGATTTGAGTTTATCTTTCTTGATTGATTTCAAACTAGGCAATATGATGCTCTCAGGCACCAATTTTAACCTTACTAGGCACGGTCTACATAAGCAGACTTTGGCTGGTAGAGATGGTATCGTCGGTGATGGTGTCAATGCTAAAGGTGAAGTCAATGCTGTCAAAGCAAATATTCAACCCTACTGGGAAGTAGTGAGATCTTTAGCCTTAGTGGAACCCATCATATATGATGGAGGTTATTGGAAATTGCGTCAAATCACTGCAGGCTATGATTTATCAAATTTATTACCGATCTCCTCTCCTATCAAAGGATTGAAATTAAATCTCGTGGCTAATAATATACTCATGTTGAAAAAATGGTTACCCAATATAGATCCGGAATCCTTTGGTTATTCTTCTGACAACCTCGTAGGGATGGAGTCTACCGGACTACCCACCACGCGAAGCATTGGTTTTAATCTTAATGTTAAATTCTAAACACAGACCATCATGAAAAATTCATTTAAATATTTCTTTCTCATTTTGACTTTGATTGTAGTCTCTTGTGATAAGGGGTTTGACGACCTTAATATCAATAAGACTGCAGCAACTACAGTCAATCCTGCATTTATTTTGAACAATGCAGTCATCAATACTTCTTTCGTCAATCAAATACTTATTCTGGAAGTAGGAATAGTACAACAAGTAGTTTCTCCTAACTCTGGGGTATTGACAGGAGCTAATTTTAATCAAGACAATCGCGATGCAACAAATCAAAACTGGCAACGCTATTATCGATCCGTGATTCGATACACATCTGATGTCATCGATCAGACCAATGAGCTGCCCAATCGATCAAATCTTCGCAATATGGCTAGAATCATTCAATCTTTTGCTTTTATGATATTGACCGATTCTTATGGAGATATACCTTACTCTCAAGCAGGGAAAGGTTACATTGATCAAACCACGCTGCCTAAATACGATACTCAACAATCCATCTATACCGATATTATCAAAGAACTGACTGAAGCTAGTGCGGCGCTCGATGCAACCAAGACCATAGAGACAGCTGATGTATTGTTCGGCGGGGATATCAATAAATGGAAAAAATTTGGAAATTCCCTGTTACTCCGTGCAGGTATGCGATTGAGTAAAGTAGATGCTGGGCTAGCACAGAGCACTGTTCAAAAAGCTATTGCTGGAGGTGTGATTGGAGCTAATAGTGACAATGCCTTCATCAAACACGACCCGAACTATACCAATGCATGTGGGCAATGGTTAAACTCTACAGAAGCTGCTAACAACTATCTTGGAAGACCATTCTTGGATTATTTAAAAACCAATAATGACCCGCGATTAAGATCTATTGCAAATAGGTATGTGGGCGCTAAATCTGGCCCCGAACAAACCGCAGCTAGATCAGTAACAGATCCTGCTGTGCAAATCGGAATGCCATATGGTTTTGATAATAATTCCATATCTGGTCCAGTGAAAACAGATGGTCTTGCCAGTTTTTATGATTACAGCCAAGTGGATCGTTTCAGAATGGGTAAAAACACTGCACCGATGTTTTTAGTTACTTTTTCACAGACTTCATTATTACTTGCTGAAGCTATTCAGAAAGGTTGGACCACGGGCTCTGCGTCTGATGCTTTTAAAGCTGGAATCAAAGCTCATATGGAGCAATGCGCATCTTACGATGCTGGATCGGCAATTCTTCCTACTGCTATTGATGCCTACCTTACGGCCAATCCATACGATGCAACCAAGGGCTTGGAACAAATCAATACTCAATATTGGGTGGCTTCTTTCCTCAATGGTCCGGAGGCATTTGCTAATTTCCGTAGAAGTGGTTTTCCAAAACTTACTCCTAATCCTTTCCCTGGTAAAGCGATCAAAGGTGACTTCATCCGCAGATTGACTTATCCCAATTCCGAAATCTCTGTCAATAGTGTAAATGTAAAAGAAGCTATTGCAAGACAAGGTGCTGATGATTTGGATTCAAGAGTATGGTGGGATAAACAATAGATTCTAACCATCGTTTTAGCTATTGTTTAATATAAAATAGTAGAAAGCCGATCTCCGAGGAGGTCGGCTTTTTTGTTTATTACTCTTATCTCTTAAATAATGCCGAAATTTGTGAAATCATAACTTCTATGAACACATTCGCAGATCTTAATTTACCCAAGTCTTTACTACATGCTATGCAAGATTTGGGTTTTGTACACCCAACTCCTATCCAGTTCGATTCCTATCCAGTGATCCTATCCGGAAAGAATATAGTAGGCATAGCTCAGACCGGTACCGGCAAAACTTTGGCCTATTCGTTGCCATTACTAAGAGAGCTTAAATTTTCTAAACAAATTCATCCTAGAATATTAATACTCGTCCCGACTAGAGAATTAGTAATACAAGTCGTTCAACAAATCACAGCTTATGCCAAGTATATGCAAGTCAGAGTGATGGGAGTATACGGTGGCACGAATATCAACACCCAAAAGATTGCCTTGTCCAAAGGCACAGATATTCTGGTAGCTACTCCAGGAAGGGTATATGATTTGGGAATCACTAAGGCTGTAAAACTCAATGAAATTAAAAAACTAGTCATAGATGAAGTAGATGTGATGCTGGATCTGGGATTTCGATTCCAGTTGACTAATATTTTTGAATTAGTGCCGGAACAACGGCAAAATATTATGTTTTCTGCGACTATGACCGAGGAGGTAGAAGAGTTAATTGACAATTATTTTATTACTCCGGTTAAAATTTCCATTGCTGTTTCTGGCGCCAGATTAGAAAATATTGAACAATCTTGTTTTCAAGTTGATAATTTTTATACCAAAGCCAATTTATTGATACACTTGGTTGCTGCCAAAAAGGAATTTAATAAAGTATTGGTATTTGTAACAGGAAAAAATAATGCTGATCTATTATTCAATGTACTGGCCATTAAGTTTGATCTTGAAGTCGGTGTCATTCATACCGGGAAATCTCAAAACAAAAGAATAGAAGCTATTAAATTATTTGATCAGGGTAAACACAGGATATTAGTGACAACTGATGTCATGGCTCGTGGTCTAGACCTTGAAGCTATCAGTCACGTGGTAAGTTTTGACACCCCGAAGTATCCTGAAAATTATGTCCATCGGATAGGCAGAGCAGGAAGGGCTAAAAAACAAGGTAAGTCTATTCTTTTCTATACCAATAAAGAAGAATCGTTCAAAGAAGCCATAGAAGGCTTAATGGCTTATACTATTCATCCTTTAAGTTTGCCGGAGGAGGTAGAACACTCAATGGAACTTACACCGGATGAGCGACCTAAAAACCCCGATACTAAAAATCCGTATCGTAATGAAGGTAAGGTACTATTACCAATAGGCTTTCATGAAAAAAAAGAAAAAAATAAGAAAGTAAATCGTGGAGGTTCATACAAATTTGAAGTCGCTCGAAAATATAAAAAGCCCAAAACCCGAGGAGATAAGTTTAAGAAAAAGTAGTTAGTGGCATTTAACCAGTTTTTATTAAATAAAAACTTTATTCAACTAAACAAAAACTCTACATCCTCTTCCGATAAGTTTTTTACAAATCCATCTTCTGCATGTACTAGCTCTTCAGAGATATCTCCTTTGCGTTTTTGCAGTTGGATAATCCGCTCTTCAATGGTATTTTTGCAGATCATTTTATAGGCAAACACCTGTTTGTATTGACCTATGCGATGCGTCCGGTCTATCGCCTGATTTTCAACGGCACTGTTCCACCATGGATCTACCAGAAATACATAATCCGCAGCTG
>JAYSTG010000342.1:0-1540 GCA_043719965.1 Saprospiraceae bacterium
CCGAGACCTGTCTGGATCTCATCTGCTATAAATAATACATTATGTTGTTTACAAAGAGTGTCTAATGATTTTAGATATCCATTTGGTGGTAAGATTACGCCAGCCTCACCTTGTATAGGCTCAATGATGATAGCCGCTATCTCGGGATCAGTTTCAATACATTCTCGAGCAGCCTCCAGATCGCCATATGGAAGCACTATAAAACCTGGAAGGAAAGGGCCAAAACCACCTGTGCTAATAGTTTCAGTGGAGGCAGAAATAGCTCCGAGTGTACGACCATGAAAATTAGACTCAAAAAATACAATTTTAGCTTGGTTAGATTTGACTTTTTTCTTTTCATACGCCCACTTCCTAGCAAGTTTGATAGCGGTCTCAACTGCTTCAGCACCCGTATTCATGGGTAAAGCCATTTCATATCCGAAAATATCATGTAGTTTTTTTTCAAAAAGACCCAATTGATTATTATAAAAAGCTCTAGATGTCAGTGTAAGTTGAGCAGCTTGATCTACCAATGCTTTGATGATTTTCGGATGGCAGTGTCCTTGATTGACAGCAGAATAGGCCGATAAAAAATCGAAATATCTTTTACCAGTCACATCCCACACATAAGCGCCTTCTCCCCTGGAGAGCACGACGGGCAATGGATGATAGTTATGTGCCCCATACTGGTCTTCGAGATCAATATAATCTTGTGGTTTCATAAACATTGGTTTTAAAATACTCATCACAAAGGTACTGTCGATAATCGAATCAATTCCTGATGTATTTTGTGCACTTGCGGAATCACTGGGTTATGTCCGTCATTTTGAATAATGTAATCTGCTTTCGTGAGTTTGACTTCTTGAGACCATTGATTTTTTATCCTGTTTAGGATTTCCGATTCAGATTTACCATCTCGCTTTTTTAATCGATCGAGTCGTACCGGAAGTGGAGCATCTATCACTATGACTTTGTCCAGGTATTTTTCCCCTCCAGTCTCAAAGATCAGTGCTGCTTCTTTTATGGCATAGGGGTGGCCGGCGGAATCTTGAGTGTCAAACCATGCAAGATTATCTTTTAACACCTCAGGATGAACAAGGCTTTCAAACAGAGCCTTCGCCCCACGGTCTGAAAATAAAATGGAGCTGATATAATCTTTGTTATAGGTGCCATCGACTTTATAAGACGCTTCACCAAAATGAATTTTGATTTTTTCTTTTAAGTCAATATTATGAGCAATAAGATATTTGGTTCGATCATCTGCCTGATAGATAGGGATACCCAGCAATCCAAATAACTGACATACAAAGGACTTGCCAGTCCCTATTCCGCCTGTGATTCCAACTCTTAACATTGTTAAAATTAATAGTGATTATACTTTGGTATGATATGATTTCATTCTATATATTAATACCCTTTGACTCATTAATGATGAAAATACAACATAGCTTTTTATATTTGCACCCAAATTTACACTCAAACCCCTTTGGCCAGAATTAGGTAAAATTAATTCAAAACCCAGAGTCGCTATCATGTCCAATATTCTTATGAGGTTACCTAC
>JAYSTG010000343.1:0-1533 GCA_043719965.1 Saprospiraceae bacterium
GCTCGGTCTGAATAATCTGATTGAAAGTCAATTGCTGTTTGCCCGAGACTGCATCAAAATTGGTGTAGATGGTTTTTACATGTCCACACAAGGCTCTGAGGCCGGACAGTTCAACGATCCCAAGATTTTCACAAACTATATCAAACCTTCAGATTTGGTGGCTATGAAGGAGATTAGTTCAGTAACACCTTTCAACATTTTGCATGTGTGCGATTATAACGCGCCATACGCCAGTTATGATGCAGTACTTGATTATCCCGGTCAAGTAGTAAACTGCAATCCTCAACTTACAAGAAAAAAACTTTCGTGGGGGGAAATATCTGGTGTGTTCAAAAGGCCATGCATGGGTGGCATGGAAAGGTTAGGCATTTTAGCTAAGGGGACATCCGCACAGATTGAAGAAGAAGTACGTCATGTACTGAATGATGCTCCACGGCAATTTATATTAGGTGCCGATTGCACTGTGTCTGGCGATATTGACTGGAACAGACTTCGTCAGACTATTTCAGTAGCGCATGGTGTAAGTCGTTGATCTATCATGTTTTTTTGCGAAACTTTTCATTGAAACCTTTTGTCTGTTTGTTAAATGTAAGCGGTAGGTTAATCCAATACCTTCACTGGCTCAAGTGTCGCGAGTTCGAGCCTCGTTTCCCGCTCAATTGATTTCTATCTTCAAGTATGTCGCGCCTGCCTGCCGTAGCTCTTGCGAAGGCAGCGCCTGGCTGCTGGGTTTAAAAATCCCCCCATTTGCACATCTGAATTTTTAAGTTTATTTCAATTTCAGGCTTAAACAGATTAATAGTACTAAGTATTATTTGAAACCCAATCCGCTTTAATTACATTAGTAAATTCAACATCGGGCCTAATTTGGTCTCCTCGCCACGGAAAAGTTAAGTTCTTTTTTTGGGGAGGACTTAAGAAGTAGATACTAACCTGGACAATCGGCACGACTTATAAAAATCTTAGCATGCTCAATACTTTATTAAAGATTGGTGAATGGCAAAGTCAGGGGAAAGGGGAATGGGATAGGTTTTTGGATAAACCTAATCTTCGGAGGGAGAATAAGAAGCGTGAAAAAATTACGAATTATGTGGTTGGTATAGTGTTCGATCTTGATGAGCATACAGTTTATCTTGATTCAAGCTCATTGAAAGAGTATGATGAAGAACGGGATTTACAAAAATTAAAATCTTTAAAGATTCAAGGCGGCAATAACAAAGCAATCTACGCAACGGCAGAACCGCAAAAACTAATACAGATATTTAAAACATTCTTCGGAAAAGTTGAGGACAAAAGTGGAAAAATTTATGAATCAGCTATTCTCTGTGGTGAATTGACTGAAGTGATTGACAAAGATTTTGCCGAATTTAAACAAACTAACCTCTACCAAATTCTTAAAAATATTTTCACCCTTCGTAATGAGTTGCTTGATAAAGCACTTGATAAAGATAAGGGCGATATTGACCCTAAAATTTTCTTTGAAGAACTTAAGCTGGGGCTGAATGAAGTAATAGTTCTTGCTTACGCTTGTTT
>JAYSTG010000344.1:0-3872 GCA_043719965.1 Saprospiraceae bacterium
GAGAATTTTTCACAAGAGCATTATCAAGAACATTAGCGCGGTTTCGGATTACCCGGTGTACGTTTTTCATCAATAGTATGAAACGAAGGGTATTTCTAAGATACCTGACGGCCACTTTAATCCTTGTAGCAAATGGATGGCACAGCTAGTATCGCCCAACAAATACAATTATAATGGCTTCTTGTTCTTGAATGGTCCTATCTGACTTTCGTGTTTTGTTTAAACATTACTGTGTAAACTATTTCCAAGAAAGAAACAATTTATTTCGTCTCTGCATGTTTTAAACTCGTCAAAATTTTCTGGTAGTCTTTTTTGAAACCATTTATAAATAATTTTTTAAGAATTACTCCAAATGATTTTGGTTCAAATGAAACAGTCCGAGCAAATTCTGTTTTTCCGTTTTTGTCAACTACTTTATAGGTATGGTAAAATTCCCCGAGGTTGATAATGCCGAACATTTTCATTTTAAAATAGTGAGTAAATTCTTTATTCAAAATTACATTCTAAAAAGTTACGGTCGCCTTACAAGACCCTTTAAAATTTCCTGTCATTACAGTCCCGTTTTTTATTTCACCTTTTGGGTTTACAGATGCTTCAAGGTATAAAGTGTTCCACTTTACTTGTTCATCTGGTTCCATTAACTTTTTAAAAGCATTTTAAACAGAAGTGTTAATAAGTCTACTGTCTGAAAATTTGAAAAAATGTGTTTTTGTCGTTCATTTTTTTATTTAACCTATTGTCAATTTTAATTAATGTTATTAGGATTGTACCTATATATTGTTGAATCAGCCGGAAACCCATAAGCATATTTAGGAATGTTTGGTCGGAGAATAAATACCGTTGCTGCGTGCAGTTGCCGAAAAGTAAACAAACGGTAAATCCCTTTGGGCAAGGTTTTTAATACCTCATGTCCTATTTGGCGGTGGGCAAATCTCTCGGGTTTTAAAATAGGGGCTGATGAACTACCCTCTTGGTAAAATAGACTAAGAGAATTCTCCATTGTGATCCGATCTTTTTACGGAAAAAAGCATGTTTACATGTTGATAATCTGAATTTTAAGGTAATTCACATAGGTTTATGAACGGCTTAGCGGAAGAGATATGAAATGGATAACACGCGAGCGTCCTAAGATTGACAGGATCGCCTGCCCCTGGTTAATCAAACGTTTTGTTGACCCTGCTGCTGATTTTATCTACGTTCCCTTTGACCAAGTTATCAAAAAGTCCAAGGAATTAAACGCAATTCCTTTCGATCTTCCCGAAGTAGAGTATACACATTATGGAGATGAGTGCACGTTCGATTTTATAATTAAAAAACATAAGCTTACCGATCCGGCATTAAAGATTATAGCAGTGATTGTTCGCGGTGCTGATACAGATCGTCATGATATTGCTTCACAATCCTCCGGTCTATGGGCAATCTCCGCAGGACTTGCACAAAACATTCAGAACGATCAGGGATTGTTACAAAAGGGTGTGCTTTTATACGATGCACTTTATACTTGGGCGAAGGAATTGCAAAACGTAAAGCATACTCAAAATCCAATAGAGAATCTATTGCTGGACGTTTACAAAAAGTTTCTGAAACAGAAATCCCCTTCAAAAAAAATACCCGCCTGGGCAAAGGAACTAAAGGAGATTATTCAGGACCAAATTGATACGAATTTAACGTTAAGCTTAAAAGATGTCTCGGAAAGCTTAAACGTACACCCTTCATATTTATCAAGAGAATTTTCAAAATATTTCGATGATCAGTCATTCGGCGATTATATTCGAAAACTGAGAATTGAAAAAGCTATTCATCTGCTGAAGGAATCAGATCATTCTCTGGAGATTGCATATCTAACCGGCTTTTCTGACCAGAGCCATTTTAATCGGATCTTTAAGAAAAATACTGGCCAGAATCCTTCAGCGTATCGAAAAAAGATTACCAAAAAGTAAAGTCCGTACAAAACGTAAAAAATATCCTATCTATTTGTTTCACCAATGAATAAGATTGTGAAGTGTTTATTTTATTAATATGAAATGGATAACCAGAGAACGTCCGAAGATTGATCGCATCGCCTGTCCATGGTTAATCAAGAATTTCGTGGATGACGATGCGGAGTTTATTTATGGCCCAAAGGAGCAGGTTTTTGAAAAAGCAAAGGAATTTAACGCAATCCCATATGATCTACCCGGTGCGGAGTACACACACGAGGGCGAATATTGCACCTTCGATTACATAGTGAAGAAGCACAAAATTATTGATCCAGCGGTCAGGCAAATTGCTGAAATAGTGAGGGGAGCAGATACCGATAGCTTCGAGCTTGCGCCACAGGCAGCGGGCCTTTGGGCAATTTCAGCCGGGCTTTCATACAACTACAATGACGACCATGAAATGCTTTCTATCGGAATGAATATCTATGACGCGCTTTATAGCTGGGCTAAATATGTGCAAGATGAAAAACATACCTGGTCCCCCAGGTAAATTTTAAATGGAAATAACACCGAAATATTCTTTACGCGATCTGATAATATATTTTCTGAAGCTAGGTACCTGGGGCTTTGGAGGTCCTGTTGCATTAGTAGGATACATGCACCGGAACCTTGTTGAGGAAAAAAAATGGATCAGTGAAGAAGATTATAAAGAAGGGCTAGCGCTTTCACAACTTGCTCCAGGTCCTTTGGCAGCTCAACTTTCTATTTACATTGGATTCGTACACTATAGAATATTAGGTGCCACCCTTGCAGGTGTCGCGTTTGTGATCCCCTCGTTCCTTATGGTCTTAGGAATCGGGTATGCTTACGTGGCTTATGGTGGACTCCCGTGGATGCAAGCGATATTCTACGGAGTAGGGGCTGCGGTTATTGGAATTATTGCAATTGGCAGTTATAAGCTTACTACAAAGAGTATTGGTAAAGACAAGCTTTTATGGACCATCTTTATCGTTCTTGCGATAACGACTTTCATCACTGAGCAGGAGATTTTATGGCTGATACTTTTGTCTGGTCTTGCTGTGTGGTTTGCAAAGGCTCCGCCAAAATGGTTAAGCAACTCAGCAAATGGTATGCTCCCAATGATACTATTACAACTTCAACCTGTTGCAACTCAATCAAAGCTTGTTGAAATTGCCTGGTTCTTTACAAAGGCAGGAGCATTTGTATTTGGAAGCGGACTTGCTATCGTTCCGTTCCTTTATGGTGGCGTGGTGAAGGAATATCAATGGCTAAATGAACAACAATTTCTGGATGCTGTAGCTGTAGCAATGATCACTCCTGGCCCAGTCGTAATCACAGTAGGATTCATCGGCTATCTTGTGGCAGGGTTTTGGGGAGCAATCATTGCTGCTTTGGCAACTTTTATTCCATGCTATCTCTTCACTGTTATCCCTGCCCCTTACTTTAAAAAATACGGTAAACATCCAGCCATCAAAGCATTTGTTGATGGCGTGACGGCGGCGGCTATCGGTGCCATTGCCGGCGCGGTGATTGTCCTTGGAAAACGTTCGCTTACCGATATTCCAACTATACTTATTGCACTTGCTACAGTCGTACTTCTATTTAAATTTAAAAAACTTAAGGAGCCATATATAATATTGGCAGCAGCGTTGATAGGAATCATTTTAAAAACCATCTCTTAAAATGGATCAAACGCGAACGTTATGGGTCAGTAAGGAAGTTTTCCACTGCGTCGAGCAAGTAACATGATCCACAGTTTTCTATATTATACATCGGTGAGCACATCCAAGCCCTTGAAACTTCCGACGATTGCAAGACCGATAACTTTTTTTGCGACTTTCTTATTTTTAATTTTTCCGGCAATCTGATTCAGTGTCGCACCGGAGCCGACTGCATCGTCAATCAGAACAATATTTTTGAAGTTGCGCTGGT
>JAYSTG010000345.1:0-3864 GCA_043719965.1 Saprospiraceae bacterium
TGATAGAAAAGTTGATAACTATGATAGGAAAGAATAAAATCTACAATTTGGTAGCGGATAGAGAATTCATTGGGGATAAATGGTTCAGTTATCTAAATGAGCAAGGAATCCCCTATGATATCAGACTTAGAGAAAATTTAAAAGTATGGTTTAAGAATAAATTAGTTCATGTTTCAAAAATATTCAAACGAGTACCGATAGACCAAATGATGACTATACCAATGCCTGTAATCATAGGCACAACTACAGTATATCTACAAGGAGGGCGAATCATAAATACTAAAACCAACAAGCAAGAATATTTGATCCTCGCAACCTATTGTCAACCTAACAAAAGTTCAAAGCGATATGATGAAAGATGGTATATAGAAAATATGTTTAAGGACATGAAGTCCAATGGATTTCAAATGGAATGCACCTATATCACAAAATTGAATAGATTGGATACACTTATGAGTATTCTATCAATTGTCTACATTTGGATGATAAAAATTGGAGCGTGGATCAAAAAAACGAAACCACAACTATTCAAGAAAACGAAACATGGAAGACCAGCGAAAAGTATTTTCCGAGCCGGTATTGATGATTTTACGAATGCAATTATTAACGCAGACCATAGAAGGTTAAGAAAATATTATAAATTTTTGCCATGTATTTATAAACCAGACCCACTTTTGAAAAATCTCTTGCCTGGTATGTGATACAATCCATAGAAATATATTATATTAGCTGATAGTTTTGAATTTTATAAAACTCTATTTATCATGACCAGACTTTTTAGACTAAAGCACACGATCCTCCCTTTATTCTTTCTTTCTTATATATTTCAGGGAGTAGGCCAGACCGATACCATCTTTACCGTGAAGGGATTTGCCATAGGCGCACCTAATGCAAAAGAAGTTGATCGATTCATAAAATTTATCCATGACGAATTAGGCCCGCGTAAAGTCACTCACCTGCTGCTGCGAGTAGATTATAAATATGAATATAAATCCCGGCCGGAATTGAGGGATTCATTTCCTTTAACATATAAAGATGCAAAAGCACTAGTAGATGCATGTAAGGCTCACAAGATCGAGATCGTACCGCAGGTCAATCTTCTAGGCCATCAATCCTGGCATACCAGACATACCCGATTGTTATCTGTCTATCCACAGTTTGACGAGACCCCTCATGTAAAACTACCGGAGACCTACAAGTGGCCTAATGCGGATGGGCTCTATTGCAAAAGTTATTGCCCTTTGCATCCCGAAGTACACGCTATCGTATTTGATTTAATGGATGAAATATGTGATGTATTTGAAGCGAAAGCATTTCATGCTGGCATGGATGAAGTGTTTTATATCGGGGATGATAAATGTCCGAGGTGTGGTGGTTTGGATAAAGCAGAACTTTTTGCCGGTGAAGTCAATAAAATAAGAAATCATTTAAATCTAAAAAAACGAGAGCTTTGGATCTGGGGCGATCGTCTTATAGATGGAAAAGCAAGCGGCATCGGATTGTGGGAAGCAAGCTTAAACAATACGCACCGAGCTATAGACCTAATAGCCAAGGATGTCGTGATCTGTGATTGGCATTATGAGCGACCGGATCAGACTGCCGTATATTTTGCAATGAAAGGATTCAGAGTGGTTACATGTCCTTGGAATAAACCTCAGATAGCTATACTTCAAGCAGAGGATATCGCTCGATGGAGGCAATATGCGACTAAAACGATGAAACCCAAATATTATGGAATCATGCAAACTGTATGGTCTGGCCCGACTGCTTTTATGGATAATTTTTACAACATCTCAACAGTGCCAGCAGATCGAGGCAACCCTTCGGCTACTTTTAAAGCAGTATTTGATAAGATGAAGCAATTGGAAACAAAGAAATAACGGATTCAGCTTCTTTTATTTATAAGGGTAAAGTCATTTACTTCTTGGTTTTTGTTACAGAATCATAATTGTGCATTATTCATTTCATATCATCTTATTAAATAGGATCATCAGCTCATGGCAGACCAACTCATTCCATTCTTAATGCCCATGATAATGTGACACTTTGAACAGACCAAGGAAGAGATGTGAATGAAATGTGAAGGGTGGAAACTTTTTAAACATTTTGAGTTTCCAGTGGTTTATACCCCTATATTTGCAGTCCTATCCACCATGGATCTCACCTCAGAAATCATTTTACGGGCCAAAAATTTGTATATCCAATTTGGAGTCAAAGCTGTAACCATGGATGATTTGGCCAAAGGAATAGGAATCTCCAAAAAGACATTATATGAACAGATTCCCAATAAGGCCTCCCTTATTGATCAGATGATTCATCTCCATATCAAGGAAGAAAAAAAGGCTATTAACCAGATCAAATCTCAATCCCAACACGCCGTCGAGGAGATGATCTTGATCGCTCGATATGTCATCCAGATGCTAAAACAGGTCTCACCCAATATTGTTTTTGAAATAAAAAAATACTATTGGGAGTCCTGGAAAAAGCTGGAGAAACTCAATAATGAACATGTCCTTCAAGTGATTCACCTCAATTTAAAGAGCGGCATCGAACAAGGTTTTTATCGTGCTGACCTCCCAGTGGAGATCATAGCCCGGCATTATGTAACGTTGATCAGTTCGATAGTGAATCAAGAAGTTTTCCCATCCAATATATTTACTATGGACAAGATCTTTAAAGAAACTATGCTTTATCATTTACGCGGAATCACTACTCCATACGGATGGGAGCTATGTTTAAAACATTTTAGTCAATTGGATAATCATTAAAATATGAAACAGAATCATCGAATACTAACTTTCATTATTGCCCTGATTCTGCTTGGTTTTTCAATCCAAGCACAGCATGCATTCACGTTAGAAGAAGCTGTACAATATGGGCTTCAAAACAGTGGACAGGTAAAACTCAATCAACTCAATCTGATCGAGGCAGATGCCCAATTGAAAGAATATAAATCGATAGGATATCCTAAGATCAATGGAAGTATAGATTTTTCACATTTTTTTGCAATTCCATCTACGATCATACCCGATTTTTTAAGTCCGGTCGTTGATGGTAGGCTCGTCTTTTATAAATTATTGGATAGTAATAAAGTGGAAAGGCCAGGAGATGGTGGTTTTCCTGCCAAATTTGGTCAATCCAATTCATTATCCGGTGGTTTAGCTTTAAACACCATAGTGTATGATCCTTCTTTTTTCCAAGGCTTGAAAGCATCCAAGCTTTATAAAGATCTGGTGACTCGACAGAATTCGGTATCGGATATCACTATCCGTCAATACGTAGCCAAAGCCTATTTAGGTGCTTTGATTACTATAAAGAGTAAAGAGATCTTGGATCAAAATATCACTACATTAAATAAAATCTTAAAAGAAACACAAATCATTCAATCCAAAGGATTTATAGAACAGATCGATGTAGATAGACTTTCTCTTTCATTAAATAACGTAGAGGCAGAAGCTGATAAAATAACGAGGGTCACGGAGATCACACTCTATGTACTCAAGATGCAAATGGGTTACCCCATGGATCAGCCTATTCAATTAACTGACAATATCGATGGATTGGTCAATACATTAAAAGTAGATAATACGGATCTTGTAGTAGCTTTCAAGCCGGATCAACGGCCTGAGTATCGGTCCATGCAGCTCGCAGAGGAACTTAGTAAAATCAGAATGAAATCTATCAAACTGGGTGCATATCCATCCATTTCAGGGTTTGCCAATGCTTCATATGGGACACAAACCAATAATATATTCAGTAAAAATTCATTTTGGTTTCCAACTGCTCTTGCAGGATTTAGATTGAACTTGAGGATTTTTGATGGATATCAACGACAGGCACAATATCAGAGAGCATCGATAGACA
>JAYSTG010000346.1:0-1526 GCA_043719965.1 Saprospiraceae bacterium
CAATCTTAATGACAGATATTATGTGTCAGCTACAGTGCGTAGAGATGGAGCATCAAGATTTGGTATCAATAGCCGATATGGGGTATTCCCAGCATTCTCCGCTGCATGGCGAGTCACAGGAGAGGATTTTTTAAAATCTAATACTTTTGTCACTGACCTCAAAGTCAGAGGTGGCTGGGGGCAAATGGGTAACTCTAATAACGTAGACCCTGCCAATCAATATTCGTTATACGCAGCTAACAGGGGAAATTCTTTTTATCCTATCAGTGGTCAAAATAGTGGAGCTGACGAAGGTTATTTTAGATCCCGAATCGGTAATCAGGATGCTAAATGGGAGACCAGCACTACTGTCAATGTAGGATTTGATGCTACGCTCCTGAATGGCAAATGGGAAATCGTCGCGGATCTTTGGAGTAAAAAAACCGAAGACCTTCTGTATACCGTTCCCCTGCCTGCTGTGGTAGGTAATTCTGCATCGGCTCCGGCAGTCAACATTGCTACTATGAGCAATAGAGGTATTGACTTCTTGGTAATTAATAGAGGTAAAATAGGTTCCAAAGTAACTTATGATGCAAGCTGGACGAGTTCAATTTTGAAAAATGAGATTACGTATTTGGCGCCCAACATTACCTTTTTTGGTGGTGCCGGCTATAGAGGCGTCAGTCCTATTCGTAACCAAGTGGGACAACCGATCTCTTCATTTTTCGGATATAACGTACTCGGATATTTTAAGGATAAGGCAGAAGTAGATGGTGCTCCCGCGCAAAGTGGTAAGGGCGTCGGTCGATTCCGGTATGAAGATATCAACGGTGATGGGAAAATAGACCCTAAAGATCGCACCAATATAGGTAATCCTGTACCGAAGTATACGGGTGGTATAGTATTCAATGTTAGTTTTAAAAATTTTGATGCAGGAACTTATCTGTATACATCTTTGGGTAATTCTATCTTCAATTTCTCTAAATGGTTTACCGATTTCCACGGTTCATTTGAAGGTTCTGGCAAAGGGGTAAATGCCCTGGAATCCTGGACTCCTGCACTTGGTAACAATGCAAAGGCTCCGATATGGGAGTCAGCATCTAATATCAGTACCAATGCTGGTGAAAACTCCTGGTATGTAGAAGATGGATCCTATCTCAGAGTACAATATCTTAGCTTAGGCTATACCTTGCCTACTACGATGATCAGACGATTAGGTCTTTCCAAAGCCAGATTAAGCATAGCGGGTACCAATTTATTGACCTTTACTAAATATACCGGTCTTGATCCAGCTGTCGGTGGTGCCGTGGATACTAATTTTGGTATAGATGTTGGAAACTATCCTACGACCCGTGGTTTTACTTTAGGAGTAAGTCTAGGATTTTAAATAATTATAATATAAAGTATAAAATTAAATCATTTATAATGAAAACATTTTCAAACTGGAGAAGAGTAAGTTTAGTGTTGTTAGCAATGTTGACACTTACTTTTGCATGCAAGGACAATTTCTTGGATGTACCTCCTACAGGTTCTCTGGCCAATGCTCA
>JAYSTG010000347.1:0-3857 GCA_043719965.1 Saprospiraceae bacterium
AAGGATAAATTCTTGTTTAAATCTGCCTTACAAGCCAGGGAAAAGTTAATTGTAACTACTGATACAAGATTAAAGTCTCAAATGAATGGGAAAGCGCAAGTCAGAATATGTTTACTAGATGAATTTTTGTTAGAGTATATTAAATAAATTTGTTTTCTGACTATATCAAAAATGAAGTCTTGGCAGATGATATAAAGTTGAAGCCGATAGTGGCGGATCGATGGAGAAGATGGAGTTGGTGGAAGGAGTGGAAGTGGGGATTGGGCTGGAGAGGGTGTAATCTACTCTTTTTAACCAATAGCTATTTTTATTATTTCTTGAATTACCTGAGAAATTTAGCGGCTTATTTTACTTAACTACCCTTTTCTATATTCCCGTCCATTTTGTAATTCTCTAAAAACCAATCCAGATACTGAGGTAACTTACATGTTAAATAATATGGCAAATTCATTAATATATAAGGGACTTTATGGATGGCCGTGACCGACCTCTCTACATTAAATTTTCCTGCATACAATCTCACGGCAAAACGGTGATTGGTGCGCTCTATAAATTGATGCAGAGATTTTAGCGATCCAGAGGCTCCTGATTTTATTTCTATAGGTATCAAATATTTTCCATGTTTGAATACGATGTCAACTTCTGAGTTGGTATTACCTTCTTCTCTTACCCAAAAATGAGGTTTAAAGGATTCATGATTATATAGTGATATCAATTCTTGATGAACCATTTGCTGAATGATGCGTCCTTTGTAATAATCATTAAAATCAGTCAATGTTATTAATTCACCATGTGCTTTTAAGGCATAATTCAATATTCCAGTATCTAGAAATTGTAATCTTGGTCTTTTTTTGTAATCAGTGGCAATCGGAGGTACCACGGAAGTAGTAGGATATATTAATTGAATGATCTTAGACTTATCCAGTGCTCTAAAAGCCTCTCCTACTTCTCTCGATTTATAATTAGAATTCCCAAATCTTTCAAACTTAATCCTATCCGGTTGATTAGGGGAAGTAGTCATTATATGTCTAATGATGTTTTTATAGGTTTGATTAGTAGCGTATTTTTCAACATCTTCCACATAAGTCTGCCAGATGGAGTGGTAGATAGTTAGAAGGCCTCCTATTTGTTGGTTTTCTTTAAACGAATCCACTATTTCCGGCATGCCTCCAATGATGACATAGTTATGGTAAATCTTTAATAAAAAATCATGCAGATGATCAGCAATTGGTATCGTATTTAATTTGTTTGTTATTTCCTCCGAATGTAATATGGGTAAATACTCCAAAAAATTCAGGGGGTGTACGTATATATATTCAACTCTTCCGACAGGAAATAGTTCAACTTCTTTTGTTGCAAATTCTAATAATGACCCGGCAGCAATGACATGGATTTCGGGTTTTTCTTCTTTGAAATACCTTAGCATACTAATTGCTTTAGAAGACTCTTGAATTTCATCGATAAATAATATTGTTTCATTGGATGGTTTTCCAATTCCTCTTTGAAGAAGGATGGACTCTGTGATGATCCTAATATCATCTGGCTCAAATAGCCTTTGATCATTTGGTTTTTCTAAATTAAGCTCTATATATTGGCCATATTGCTCTCCAAATTTTCGGACCAAAGTAGTTTTACCTACCTGTCTGGCTCCACGAATGACTAAAGGTTTTCTTTTGGAGCTATTCTTCCAATCGCTTAAATATTTGATTATAAGCCTGTTAAATGACATTTTGTAATAAATTATAGGTAAAAATAATCAAAATATGTAATAAATTATAGGTAAAATAATCTAATTAGTGTAATAAACTATAGGTAAATTATGATTTTTCAAATCACTTCGTAAGCGGTGATTTCAGTCACTGAGTCAAATGCAACTCCACACCGTGTAGCGGCGTGCCGAAATTTCGGGACGACTCTACAGAAAATATTAAACCATTTTCCAAACTTTATTTTCCATCCATTCCGTTTTGTAATTAACCAAGTAAGATTTGAAATCATTCTATTACAATCAACTACCTCATTTAGCTCCAAAAGGTCGGTGCTTTTTTGTAACCTTTTGTACTTACGAATTCATCCCTTTACACTCCAACATCCTCTGGAAAGAAAATAATTTTATGGAACAATTTGAAGATTATGATAAGTTACACGATTCAAATGATTCCGGAATTCATCTTTGCAAAGATGAGATTGCTGAAATAATTAAAGGTTCTATTTTTCAGGAAAATAAGGTGCTATATGATGTTTTATATTACTGTATAATGATTAATGTTTCTGAATACAGCCTTAGCGCCGATCTCCATCTTGGCTTTGGCAGAAAATGGATGAGTATAGTCCGTTTGAAGTGTATATTCATTATTGATCCCATCATTATTGCTTTTTTGATTGAGCGCGAAGTCAGGGTTATTTTCCGTAATAAATAGATTATCTGTAATGCTTTTATTATTTGACCATTGGAAGGCAAATCCCAGCTCTTGATCTTTTTCCTTGAAAGTCCTTTTGAAATCAGTATTCCAATCAAAGCCCCCTCTTAAGATATCACTCTTATTGACACGGCCATAGTTGAGTGCCAGGTTTTGATGTTGGTCATCGATGCGTATGGCAGTATTTGAATTGCGATCCATACTAAATCCATTGGCTCTGAATGTACTGGCTATACTATTAAAAGCATTAAAATCATAATCGGCTGGATAAAATATTGTCTTAAACTTTAACCTTTAGGGGTACTTACCTGAACTTGGGTTAAATATGTTTGTAATCCTACGGCGCCCACACATTAATAAAAGTATCCGCCAGTCCTCAAAAAAATCTAAGGCCTTATGCTACGCTGATTATAGGCAGTTGGTATGTTTTTATGTTGGCCAACTAACAGGAGTACCAATCTATATCAGAAAGTATTGATTGGGATTGGATTCGGTGGACTGCTGTTCATTTTAGCAGGAAAAATTATGAATAAATATAATTGATTTAATGCGGTGGATTCAGATTGGCTTTCTATAAAAATCAGATTTTTCAGGTTTAAGCATTTGATTTCCTAATATAATATCGGCAGCCTTTTCTGCGATCATCATAATAGGAGCATACAGATTACCATTCGTGATATACGGCATTACACTGCCATCCACTATCCTTAAACCGTCAAGGCCATGCACCCGCATGGTTATTGGATCCACCACAGACATATTATCCGTACCCATGCGACAAGTACAGGATGGATGCAAGGCAGTTTCTGCATCTCGGCGTACCCAATTCAGTATTTGCTCATCAGTATCCACGGCAGGTCCAGGTGAAATTTCCCCACCATTAAATTCATCCATCGCTGGCTGATTCAAGATTTTACGGGCACAGCGGATGGCCTCCACCCACTCCTTCCGATCCTGATCTGTAGAAAGATAATTAAACCGAATAGCCGGTTTTTCCTTTGGATCCGAAGACTTAATCAGGACAGATCCACGGGCATCAGAATTCATGGGGCCTACATGGACCTGATAGCCATGACCCCCTGTTGGAGAACTACCATCATATCGTATTGCCACTGGCAAAAAATGAAACTGAAGGTTAGGGTATGCCACGGCTTCATTACTTCTGATAAATCCTCCACCCTCAAAGTGATTCGTTGCGGCAGGTCCTTTATGAAAAAACAGCCACTGAAAGCCCACCCAGGGTTTGTTATACCATTTCAATGCTGGCCATACGCTTATTGGTTTTTTGCAGGCAAATTGGACATATACCTCTAGATGATCTTGTAAATTCTGCCCCACTCCAGGAAGTTCGTGTACAACCTCAACTCCAGCCGATTTTAACATTTCAGGGTTTCCTATTCCCGACAACTGGAGAATTTGAGGTGTATTAATGGCGCC
>JAYSTG010000348.1:0-3857 GCA_043719965.1 Saprospiraceae bacterium
GAATAAAATTTCCAATAGATTATCTGTCCCAGCCATTACAATTCTAAAAAAACATGGATTTCCAAAAGAAGGTGTTATTTTTCCAATGTTTAATCCTACGGATCCAGTGAATAGTCATATTGACAATAAACAAAAGGAGACTTGGAATGCCTATACAAATAAATTGATGTATGGCATATTTGCAAACATGGGTATGCGTAGAATGGGCTTTCATACTAGTAGACACACCCATGCCTGTATTAGTCTTGATTTAGGTATACCGATAACTACGATATCTGCATCTTTGGGTCATAGTAAGTTGGCTATGACAGAACATTATGCCAGGGTAAAGAATAAGCAGTTGGATGAGGCTGCTGATAAATGGTCTGTACTTTAAAGAGTTAATTTATGAATAATTTTTATAGTGACCGTGCATATATAAGTCTAATTAAAGATTTAGAATCTATTAAAAGTTTCTATACTAAAATTTATGGCGATCCAGATGTTTTTGGAAAGATAACCTATCCTTTACCACATTTAAACAAAGCAACAATTCAGGAAGTATTTTCTAAATTAAATGAAATAGAACTCACCATATCTATAGAATATAAAGACAGTTTTGAAAATTTTAAAAGCCAAGTAAGGACAAAAATATTATCTATAATTTCAAATATTCCAAAAGAAAACGCTGCTATTGAAATTTACTTAAATAACTATGAATTATACCTATCAAGCTGTGAAAAGGTAGCAGAACTATTTCCAGAGGCATTATATGAGATATATTATGAAATTCCCTATGGTCAAACTGAACCTGTTGAAGTCAGTACGAAAAGCAAATATGATTTGTATGATGAATGGAAATCAGGAAAACCCATACCAGATATTGTTAATTATGAAAAATTGTTGAGTTTAATTTGTCATTACTTCAACTCAAATAGGTCAATAATATATTCGCCAAAGATATATACAGGTTATAATGTCAGGGAAATAATTGGTTATAGGAAATTGGCTGGACTATTAATGGATCAAGGTTACATTGAGCAACATCACATTCTAGCGTTCAGTAACCTTTTATCGGGTAGAGAATATTTTGAACCAATAGATTGGAAAGGAAGTACAGCCGATTTAAATAAATTAATTTCCTCTATATACAAAGTTAAAACAAATAATGCAGAGGAAGAATCAAAAAACATTATTGAATGGTCAAAATTTTGTAAATTTTTCTTAGTCGATGGAAATTTTATAGAGTCATCGCAATTGAGAACAGCATCTATTTCCAAAGAAAATGGTAAAAGATCTCTTAAACCTTTTCAAACGCTAGTTGAACAAGCGGAAATAAAATAAATATAACCTACCATTTAACTGTATTGACCTACCATAAATTAAGCACTACCTACCCTATTAAGTGCTTAACCTACACCCTATTTTATTGACTATCAAACACTTATAAATTTGCTCTCGATTTCAATAATGAAGTCAGAGTGACCCACTCTTTCGGGTAAATCATAATAAACAAATATGATTTTGGAAAACAATTTTAAATGGTTGAGAGAGCCACAAGTAAAGGCCCTACTTGGCCTACAACGAACCTCGCTCTATCATATGAGGAAGAAAAACCTCATTCGCTGGTCCAAGGTAGGCCACACTGTCTTTTATGACAAAGCATCCATTGAGCAGTACCTGGATGCAAATGCATCACAATATTCCTTCACCAATTTAAAAAGAGCTTAATCATGGAAGCTGAATCAAAAATTTTAAACCATCTATTACGGGTAGAAGAAATCCTTCGGGAAAGAGTACAAAATCCACTTATAGAACCAGAAGCTTTTATTGAATGGGCAGGAATAAGAATGTTAACCCCAGGTAGCCTACTGAGTATCCAAGGCAAAAGTGGTTCCCACAAAAGCAGGTTGGTGGAAGAATTTGCAATAACCTTACTGACTCCCAAAACTGATAAGCCAAATGCTTTGGGTATGATACGCATAGATGAGGAACCGATACTGGTTGTAGGTATGGATACTGAACGAGATACGAAATACCAATTTCCTAAAGCAATTAAGAAAATAATAGACCAATCAGGCAATTCTGATATAAATAAGCTCTTCAGATTTACATCATTAATACATTTAAATAGGAATGACAGGAGAATTGCAGCTAGAGAATTCTTACAATCGATCAGAAATTATTACACAGGTAAGATGTGCCTTTTTATTGATGTAGTAACTGATATATCGAAAGATTTCAACTCTGTCAGTGATATGGGAGATGTGATAGATCAACTTAAAGAATGGCTTAACGAATTTAATTGTTCAATTATAGCTTCGACACATGAAAACCCAGGGTCAGAAAAAATGCGTGGCCATCTGGGTACTGAGTTATTAAATAAGGCAACTGATTCGATAAGTGTCAAATTAGCAGATGACGATAGCATTAAGATAAAATTCGTAAAATGTAGAAACTATCGTAGACCAAATAGTATAGATGCTGCTGTCAATGAAACTACTGGTAGACTTGAGTTAATTACACAGTTCATTCCTCAGTCTGGGTATGAGCAATTTTTATCGAAATTGATATATTTATTTACTGTCAGGTCCAAATATACTAGACAATCAATTTTGGATGAAATGAAATCCTTAAATAAAAGTAATGATTCTATAGACAACTATCTCAAGGATACTACTACCATATCAATTGACGGCACGCCGTACAATATAGTGAGGAGTAAGGAAGGGAAAGAGACAACTTTTGAAATAGTACCTCCTGACAATCAAGCTGTAGTAGTTATTAATAATTTACAAATTTCATAATTCAATGGGAGGAATACTATTCCCTATATGGAAGTAGGTTCCTCCCATCATTTTTTAATCCTTAAATCAAAACAAAAATGTTAAATTCATATATTTCATTGACAAATAATACCTTCAATTTTTGGATAGGTTGCAGAAAGTTAAGCCCAGGATGCAAATTTTGTTATATGCATCGTATGTATGATAACAAGGGTATTGACCCTAATATCGTTGGGCGCACAGGCGATGCTACTTTTAAGCAAGCTCTGAGATGGAAAGAGCCAAAGATGATCTTTACTAATAGTATGTCCGATTTCTTTATAGAAGACGCTGATCAATGGAGGGATGATGCCTGGGAGGAAATTAGAAACGCCCCACATCATCAGTGGCAATGTCTGACTAAGAGTATAATAAAATGGATCCAGAACTTAGTTGATCAAATCAAAAGTTTGGGAATCGGTATTAATAAAGCAACTTGGTACTTCCCAAGCCTTAAAACTGGGTTTGAGGGATCGAATGCGTTCTAATTTATAGGAATGGCCACCAAGTCTTAATCCCATAAGCATTCAAGAATTTCCTGTTAAGGGTAGAAAGGGAGCGAAATAAACACCGCTCCTTTTCTTTTAACAATTGACATGACTTTCTGTTTTTCAAGGGTAATTGATTTGGCTAATAGGTGGTGCGCCTGCCATCCAAATGAGACGAGGAGTGCCTGGCCATAAATTTAATCAAAGCACAGTCCAATGCTCCTTACATTAGCCCTCTCTAAAATTGGATGGGTGTTATTCTAAAAATTGTAAGCTTATGATCATACTTAAATACGACTTAATTACAGCAGTACAATGCGGTTACACCGATAAACCTGACCATGTAATGAAGGAGCAAGGCTATTCATGGTTAAGTGTGGTCTATTCAAAGAACGTAAACTTTTATGAGGTGGAAAACATCCTGTACCCTCTACCTCCCTTCCTGGAGGCTTCTGATATTGTAGACGGGAGATTTGATCCCAGGACTGCTATAAAAAGGGTAATTCCTGCATGGATCAGCTTTGATGATTCGGTGGTTCACCATGAGGAGGATCCTACGGTTATG
>JAYSTG010000349.1:0-3854 GCA_043719965.1 Saprospiraceae bacterium
TATCCTATCAAAACGGCCTGGGCTATCACCATCCACAAAAGCCAAGGGTTAACCTTCGAGCGGGCTGTCATCGATGCACAATCATCATTCGCACATGGCCAAGTCTATGTGGCGCTCAGTCGTTGCAAAACGTTTGAAGGGCTTATTTTAAGTACACCGATCCATGTCGGCAGTGTCAAATCCGACAGTGTGATCTCTACTTTTAATCAAGAAGCAGAGTTGCAAGAACCAACCGAACAATCTCTGCTCGATGCCCGAAAAGAATCTCAGTGTGAGTGGATCAGAGAATTATTTGATTTTAAAACCATTCAAAAAAATCTATCCTATCTTAATAAAGATATAGACTCCCTCAAGGATCAACTTTCGGCCAAGACTTTACCGGCCTTTACGGAAATACTACATCACTATGAGTCTAAACTAGGATCAGTTGCTGACAAATTTTCTAATCAGCTGGAAGCTTATTTTCAACAACCGGAGTTGCCTGAAGCAAATGAAGGGTTACAAGAACGAATCAAAAAAGGAAGTATTTATTTATTGGAAAAATTAAATCAGAGTCTATTTTTGCCGTTAAAAGCATTAGATCTCGATACGGATAATAAAGAAAACAATAAACTCCTGATCAAGTCCAGGGAATATGCTTTAAAAAACATCTTTGAAAAAATTCAAGCTTTCAGTATTTCACGAGATGGATTTAATGCTACGACCTATCTGCAAGCCAAAGCGAATGCTGCTATAGATTATGATGCGGAATCAACAAACAAAAAAGCGACTAGACCCAAAGTCAAGGCCATCACCGCTGCTGATATCGAAATCGGTAATAATGATGTATTTGCGCTTTTAAAAAACTGGAGAGATCAAGTCGCTGAACAAAAAGGCGTAGAACGATATGCGGTCTTACCTCAAAAATCTTTAAAACACCTTAGTCAAGAGTTACCTACTGACAGGGCAGCTTTGTCCAGGATCATTGGAATCGGCAAAAAGAAACTGGATCAATATGGTGAGGCCATCTTAGAAATGATCAAACGATATTGCGAAAAAAATAATATTCAATCCAAGTCGGAAGACCCCAAAGCAGATACTTTGAATAAAGTGATCAAGGGGCAGAGTCAGTTGATCACCTTTGAATTATTTAAGCAAGGCAAGTCCATGGCCGATATTGCCATCGAACGACAAATGGCACCATCGACTATTGAAAGTCATATCTCTACTTATATAGGTCTGGGCCTATTGCCTGTAGAAGATGTATTGGATCGTGAAAAAATCAATAAGATGAAAAATTATATGATGGCTCACCCATCTCTGCGTCACAAGGAATTGAAAGATACTTTTGGAGATGAGTATTCCTATGGTGAGATCAAAATGATATGGGCATCCATGAGTAAAGATGGACTTTCTTAATAATATCGTCATACAACGATCCTTATGCCTTGTCGAGCTTATTTACAAATGCTTTCATGCCAACGCCTTTAAGCTATTCATAATTAAAACGTAAAATTTACGTTATTTTACCTCCTCATTCCTTTATTATGAAAATATTTTTATTTATTTTATTTACGATATTAGTTATTTATCCAGCAGTTGCTCAATTACCCCAAGTCCCTCCCATGGCATGGAAACAACTTTTTAATGGTAAAGACTTAACCGGGTGGCAAGTAAAAATCAGAGGATATGAATTGAATGATAATTATGCCAATACATTTCGAGTGGTCGATAGCAAAATTAAAGTAGCATATGATGGCTATGATACTTTCAAAGAACGATTTGGACATATGTTTTATCATGAACCATTTTCTTATTATGTGATTGCGGTCGAATACCGTTTTATAGGTGATCAAGCAAAAGAAGGTCCAGACTGGGCCTACCGCAACAGTGGAGTAATGTTACATGGTCAGAGCCCGGAGTCTATGCTCAAGGATCAGGATTTTCCCATCTCTATCGAAGTGCAATTCCTTGGAGGTAGAGGCGAGGGCAACAGGACTACATGCAATCTTTGTACTCCAGGTACACATGTGGTGATGAATGGGCGATTGGAGACGAGACATTGTATCAACTCCACATCTCAAACCTATCACGGGGATCAATGGGTGCGTGCCGAAGTGCTGGTATTGGGTGATTCACTGATGCAACATTATGTAAATGGAGCGTTGGTAATAGCTTATCACAAACCTCAGATTGGTGGTGAGGTAGTCAATGGATTTGATCCTAAAGCTAAGCCAGACGGAAAACTTTTATCCGGCGGGTCTATCTCCTTGCAAAGCGAAAGTCATCCTATCGAATTTAGAAAAGTAGAAATCCTCAATCTCGAAGGTTGTATGGATCCAATGGCGTTGAATTTTAAAGATTATTACGTACATGCTGATAATCTACAGTGTAAGTATGATAAAAAAACTTTAAAAAAGATGAAGAAGAACAAAAAAAAGTAAGTTTAGTTTCATTTTAGCGCTTGTCATTATAATATTTTTCGTCCTTCATCAATCATTTCATCAGTGAATCCTAGAGGTCTGTCCGTTTAATAATTTCCAACCGTCATTTCTTCTTATTAAAAGGCCCGATTCGATCAATAGATACTCAGATTTTACACCACTAGTATCCATCGTCATAGAACGAAGCCTGCCGGTGTACGACGCAAGGTTTTTATCTAAGGGTATTATTTTAATATGAATAAAAACCTGAGCGAACGACGATCACCTGCCAAGAAAAGATGATTAGTAAACGGCAGCCGATATTGCCAATAGCCCTGATCGTTCCATTGAAAATTATATAAAGCTGAATATCAACACAAATAGGTATATAAGGATAAATGGGTATGACAAAATGCAATGGTCCATAGCATTCTGTGTCCTGAACGATGTCGAACTTTTCAAAAAGTACAATTTTTATCGCGCTCCTAAGAATAGCTTTATATAAAGGATTAAAATTATTTACCTAAATTAGTCCATTCATTTATATTCAAAATCCTTTCTCATGAAAAGAAGAAATCTAATAAAAAACTTAGTAGCTGCTACTACTGCTGCAGCTTTTCCGCTCCAAACTATACATGCTCAATCCACAGTCCCCAAAACTGTGGGACTGGGCAATGTAAAAATTACGGATATTAAAACCATTCTTACTTCGCCAAATGGTATTCGACTTGTCGTGGTAAAAGTCATGACATCTGAACCGGGATTGTATGGCATAGGCTGCTCTACATTTACCCAACGGGCTTATGTAGTAGCTACTGCATTGGAAAAATATCTCAAGCCATTTTTGATCGGTCGCAATGTGGATGAGATTGAAGATATCTGGCAATCCTCTTATGTCAGTTCATATTGGCGAAATGGTCCTGTACTTTTCAATGCCATGTCAGGGGTAGACATAGCTCTATGGGATATCAAAGCTAAAAGAGCCAATATGCCCTTATATCAACTCTTAGGTGGTAAAGTAAGAGGAGGAGCTGATCTATATTTTCACGCTTCCGCTTTAGAATATAGTGAACTGGAAGAAAAAGTAAAGGCGGCCATCGAAAAGGGCTATCGACATGTAAGGATTCAAATGGGTCAAAAAGGAAATGCTAACTATGGAGCTAGAGGAGCTACCGGCACTCCAGCCAGTTCAGTAGGCCTGCCTCCTGAACAAGCGGGACCTACTGATCCAAAGATCATATTCGAACCTGCGATCTATGCCAAGCAAGTGCCTAAAATGTTTGAGCACATCAGAGTGAAATGTGGTGATGAAGTGGAACTTTTACATGATGTGCATGAACGAATTCCACTGAATATGGCCATCAACCTTTGTAAAAACCTGGAGCAATATCGACCCTATTTTGTGGAAGATCCATTTCCACCGGAAGACAATGACCACTTCAAGCTTTTACG
>JAYSTG010000350.1:0-30482 GCA_043719965.1 Saprospiraceae bacterium
TCAAGAAATTTTTCTGTTCAATAATTTTTATTAATTCGTCTTCTAGTTTTATATTGATTTTGTGATTGTAAAATTGCCTTCTAGTAGCCACATTTGCAAGTTGTTTTGCTTTTTCTGCTATGTAAAATAAATCTAAATTATCATGAATAACTTCAATGTTCGATTTGGATTCCATGTTAATTTCATACTCAAATATGTCATATAGGTTTCTTTCCAATAAAAACTGCTGGTAGTGAAACTCTGAGGATTGTCTTTTCTGTTTTTTAAATTCAGAGATAATATGATCAGAAGTTGATTTATAAAGAGCTTCTAATTTTAGCTTATAGATAGTTTTTAACAACAAATTATCAGCTAATAGTTTATTTGAGTCGAGCTGTTCATAGACAAAAAACTTTTGAATGGTCGATAAAGTATCGTTGCAAATTTTTCTCCACTTCAAATCATTGAAAGGGATGTCTATATATATTACTTTCCAAATCTTAAATTTATCAATTTGTCCAGCATTACCATTTTTTATTTCCTTAATGATAACCTGCAATAATTTTGCAAGTACAATATTTGAATTACAATATGGGGAATCGAAAAACTTCTGAACTTTTGATATATCCTCTTTGGACAGGGTGTTTAAAACCTTGACAAATTTTAACTCTTTCATCTATTAACACATTAATATTATTTTACATATAAAAATTATTAATTAACACCTTAATATATATTATTGATTTATTACATGGGTTAATTTTATATATAAAAAAAATATATGTTTAGTTTTTTGATTCACAATTTATGAGTATCTTGCATGCTTAAATTGTAGTGGCTAAGATAATGAACGGCAGTCATAGACTTTTTTGTTTTTTATTTTTTGTTTCTTTTGTGCAGTTTGTTTTTGCACAAAATTGGAACCTTACTACGATTTGTCATCAAGACTTTATTCAGACGAGTAGTGCTTCTGTAACTATTGCCCCATTGGGCAATGATATCAATCTTGAAGGCGGATCTCTATCTCTTAAATCGATTGCTTTTAGCGATCACGGCAAAGTAAGTATCAGTGGCAACTCGATTCTTTTTTCTCCAGAGTCATCTTTTGAAGGCCTGGGCCATGTCATCTATACAGCATGTGATAGTAAGGGTAATTGTGGTATTGGACAAGTCACAGTTATGATCTCAGATCCTTCTAAAAAGGTATCTTCAGATACCGTATCCCAAGCCATTTTCAGAAATCAAGCATTTAATTTTTATTTACCTGAATCTGATTTTCAATTGATTCAAGCTCCTAAGTTCGGAAAAGTAATCAAAGTAAATGAATTTCAATTTCAATATCTTCCCTCAGGCCCATTGGGCGCTATTGAAAAGCTTGTTTATAAAAAAGACAATAAACAATCGGCTTTTGAATTGATCCTGATTGATAAACCAAGTTTGAATAATTATGTAGTAGACGATATCATTTATTTGAATAAGAATACTTCCAGACTTTTTTCAGTCACTAAAAATGATAATTCGAATGGCGGGGGATTGACTATAACCTCGTTTACTCCACCGCCATCCGGTACTCTTTCTCTCAATGCGGACAATACCTTTACTTATACCTCAACCTTAGATTTTGATGGGATAGCTGAGTTTGAATACACTGCTTGCAATGCTTTTACCTGTGAGACAGCCAAGGCCTATCTTTATGTGAGTGATTTTTTACCTCGTGAAGATTTAAATCCTATTTTTAGAGTTGCAGAAGGTAGATCCTTAATCATACCGTATAATATCCCCATTCAAGATTATGAATTTAAGATATTAAATCAACCAGGTTTTGGTATGCTTGATTTCTATAGAGGTAATACCAATATCAATCTTCAATGTGAATCCAGTTCAAATTTTAACCCTTTAGTTTACACTCCTTTTCCTGGATTCATTGGTACGGATCAGTTCGTAGTTAATTTTTGCCTAACAACTGGGACTAAACAATGTGCTCCGATAAAAATCAAAGTAGAAACTTATGCCGAGGCTGGCTGTATTCCGTCTAGTCAGTTTATTTGGCCTGGAGATGCCAATGCAGATGGATTGGTGAGCTTAAGAGATATAAATAGCATAAGTAAATTTGTTGGAACTATGGGGCCTGATAGAGTGAACAATTTGAATATCTGGACAAACCAAATTTCGAAAGATTGGAGCAGAAGTGAAGGGATTAATGCAAAACATGCGGATGCTAATGGAGATGGTGAGGTCAATGAAGATGATGTGCAAATTGTGCTGGATAATTACAATCGCTCCCATAAACTAATAGCCCAAGGAGTTTATCAATTTTTCCCATCCTCTTCGACCGCTTCGCCAGTAGCTAAAGTAATAGCTCCTGGCGAAGATGCTGTCATCCATTTAGCTTTTGGTGATGCACAAAACCTGGTTTATGATATCGATGCGATTAGTTTTGACCTTGAATATAACGGTGACTTGATCAAACCAGAAGATATTGATGTTGAAGTCATAGATCATTCCTGGTTTGGATATGACAATGTAATTTTAAACGGCAAATTATCAAGTCAAGGCAAACTCAGTGTAAATTTTTCTAGTTCCAGGGGCAAACCTCGCAATGGTTATGGTAAAACAGTTAGAGTCAAGACCAAAGGAGGCCCAATTGTTGGCCATGCAGAAGGATTCAAAATCCCTAAAGAAATACCACTCGAATTTAAGATCAAAAACATTCAATTAGGTCAAGCCAATGGCAATGTCATTACCTTCCCTGATACAAAATCAACTGTGATTATCGATTTTACAAGGAAACCAGGTGCTTTAGTCGGGATCAAACAATATCCTAATCCAACTTCAAATTATCTAGTGGTCGAAGCAAATAAGAAAAATGATCTTATACAGCGCTTTACATTGACCGATCTCACAGGTAGGATGGTTGTAGACAAAAATGTAGTGCCAAGCCACCAATTCAGACAGTCCGTATTACATATTCCATCCGGTATGTATATATCGCAGGTAAAAACCAATTCAGGCGTGTATACTGAGAAGATTGAAATTTATCGATAGACTGTTTTCCTGACTCACATCTTTAACGTGAGTATATTTTATGGACTCAACGCAGACGATCCATTGATTTGACGATCTTTTCATCTTTATTGATTCCTCTATAAGCCAGTATCAAACTGATTAAACCTACGATGGGCATGAATGCACCCAAGCCTGGAGTGATCCCTTTTTGATTAGTCGCCATAATGCTTTGAGTAGGCTCTAAAAATGCCAATCCGCCAAGTAAATTTCCAACAAGGATCATAAGGATAGTAAGGAGGACTATATTTTTTTGAAGTTTCCTGTTTTTGAATAAAAAGATAGCTACAATTGACAATAGGATTCCAATTCCAAAAGTGATAGTAGCTGCCTGGTTTTCACAGGTATATAATTGACCATCCTGATAAAAACCTTCAGAGGTAGCTATAGTACTGCTGACTAATGGACTGAATAGTAAGAAACCGAGTGCGATGGCACTTAAAATCAAAAAAATAGTCTGAATTCTTTGAATCATATCTTAAAGAAACATTAATTCTTGCGAAGATAAGGTGAATATAAAAGAAGGCATCAACCTAGCTGGTAACTTTTTATCTTGCGGCGGCGTTTAGATCACTACATGCGGAGAAGATTTATTTTCTATTTAGTTTTTTTATGGTCTTGTTGGTGTAACATGGCCGTTACAGCTCAAAAATCCACTCCGGTCTCCAAAAAAGATGAAGAAATTAAGATCCTTCATGCAGATTATACTTCATTGGAAGTTAGCAAAGGATCGGAGTTAAAAATACTCAGTGGGGAGGTGCAACTCTATCATGACAGCAGCTTTTTGTATTGTGATTCAGCCCGTATTGATGGATTGAAAGTAATGGCATATGGCAATGTAGTCATTCGGCATAATGACACGGTCCAAATCTTTGCAGATTCATTACGCTATGATGGGAAGATTAGAGCAACAGATTTATTCGGTGAGGTAATTTTAGTGAGTGGAGGACAATCGCTGTATACGCGCAGATTACACTATGATATGGATAGCTCTATCGCATCCTATACCACTCCAGGTACATTGCGGACTAAACAAACCGTACTCAAAAGTAGACGAGGATACTATCATGTACGCAAGGATATGGCTTATTTTTATGGACAAGTACAACTTACAGATCCGGAGATTCAACTTCGAAGTGATTCATTGCAATTCAACACCAAGACACAAACGGCTTATTTTATAGCCCCGACATTAATGGAAAAAGTTGATCGCAAAATTTATTGTGAAGACGGCTACTATGATGTGGATGATAAATTGGCAGTATTCAAAGGCAATCCACAATATCTCGAAAAGGATAAAAAAGCGACTTCAACCACCATGAAATATAATGGCCTGGCTAATGAAATTGAATTGGTAGATGATGTAAAGTTCTTGAGCGATGAAACTTCATTAGTTGGAGATACCGTATTCTATAATGAGAAGACCAGAGTCATGACCATGCTGGGATCTGGGTCTATCACGACGAAAAACGGTACGATAGAGTCTTCAAAAAAATTGGTATATCATGAGCAAAGTGGAGTGTTTACTACGGAGGGTAGATCAGCACTACAAGACAGTACGAATAGTTTAGAAGCAGATCAAATCATCCGAGATGGAACGACGGGTAATTTAACAGCTATAGGAGCTGTACATTGGCTCGACACACTCAACGCTGCTTCTATTCAATGTGATTCCATGTTTTTGGATAAAAAAAATAATAGAGTAATGGCTATCGGCAAGGGTCGTCAACCGTTGTTCAAATCATTTGATAATCCTGAAGATACGTTGATGATGAGAGCGGATACTTTATTTGCTTTCCAAACAGATATTATTACCAAAAACAAAACTATTCTAGCCTATCATCATGTTCAAGTTTATCGTTCAGACTTGCAGGCCATTTGCGATTCACTGGTATATAATCAGCAAGATTCTATATTTACGTTGTACCACAACCCATTTATTTGGTCTGACACTTCCCAGTTCTTTGCTGATACCATAAGAATTTTGCAAGCCGGCAATCAAATCAAAAGTATTTTCCTCCATCAGAATGCGATGATCATCAATTCCGGTGATTTGAAATATTTTAACCAGATCAAAGGCCGAAATATCAAGGCCGATTTCGACTCTTCCAACTTATCCACCGTAGATGTGTTAGGTAATGCCGAGGCAGTTTATTATATTTTGGATGATGCTAAAGCCTATATTGGCGTAAATAAAATTATTTGTAGCCATATTCTTGTCAGATTTGGTAATAATCAGGTGGATCGAATTTATTTTTTTAATAAACCAAATGGAACCATGCATCCTATGAGGACGGTTGATCACAATAAATTAAAACTTCCAGGATTCCAATGGAGAGCTGACTCCAGGCCTAATTACCATATGTTTGTCCACGACCAGTCCGTACATTTGCAAGAGTAACCATATGCATTACATCAAATTGATCAGAATACTTATGTTGTTGACCCCATCATGGGTCATGGGGTTGACCACAGTGGATGAAGCATATCAATGCTTCCAAAAAAAAGATTACGAAGGTGCAGCTAAACGGTATGAGGAACTGCTGAATTTAAATGGAGGGACAGGAGACCTTCTTTACAATCTAGGGACTTGTTATCTATACTTGAATCGTATACCCGAAGCAAGGTTAAATTTGGAACGAGCTTTAATCTTTCAGCCAAGCAATAATAAAATCAAAGCACAAATCCTACACATTCATAACCGTATTGAACCAAAGATAGATGCTCTTCCACCGTTCTTTCTATATTCTGCTTTTGTCCGATGCCGTGATTTGGTGAATAGCCAATTTTGGGGTTGGTTGACTTTGATTTCATCTTTTTTATTATCAGGTGTGGCTTTATGGACCAAAAATTTTAAAACTAGAGGCTTTTCAATGCTGAGTTCGATAGTTCTTATTTTATTTTTAAGCTCACTGGTTATGTATTTTGCTAGAAATAAATATGAAATAAAGCCAAGAGGCATCTTAAAAGCTAATAGCCCATTATTGATAGCACCGACCCTCCATAGTCAGGAATTAATACCCCTAGGTGCTGGCACCAAAGTGGAGTTCATCGATAGTTTAAATAATTGGTGGAAAGTTCAATTGGAAAATAATGACCAGGGTTGGCTACCTCAAACCGGTGTAGAGAAGATTTAACCCACTTCGATCACTTCGTATTTCTTCCAATTTTAAATAAATATATCTTATACATAGTTAGTTTTGCAGCAGAATATGAAACCTTTACTAGCAGCTGCAACTTTGATTTTTATTTTTACTTCCTGTAAAGAGAACAATACTGTTTTCACCAGGATTGAGGCGGCTGTCTCGCAGGTTGAGTTCAATAATAAAATACATATCTATGACTCTTTTAATATTTTAAATACTGAGTTTATTTATAATGGGGCAGGTGTGGCCATAGGGGACCTTAATGGAGACGGGTTAGAGGACTTATATTTTGCAGGCAATCAAGTAGACAATGCTTGTTATATCAATCTAGGTGGTCTTAAATTTAAGGATATCACGAAAGAAGCCCAGGTACAAAAATACCCAGGTCAATGGTCTTCTGGTGTATGTATTATTGATTTCAATGCCGATGGGAAAAATGATATTTATGTGTGTAATACTTTATTGAAGAGTGCAGACCTGCGTAAAAAACTTCTATTCATCAATCAAGGTAATGTAAAAGGAATACCTGTATTTAAAGAGGAAGCTGATAAATATGGAGTAGCAGATACTTCACATGCCTCCCATGCTCAGTTTTTTGATTTTGATCGGGATGGAGACCTTGATCTTTTTATAGGGACGAATTTTATAGATCGCACGGTGCCAGGACAGTTTGTAAAAGATATTAATAATGACTGTAATCTTAACTGTGACAAACTATACAGAAATGATTGGGATTCCCAAAAACAGCATGTTTATTATACAGAAATTTCCAATCAGGCAGGTTTGAACTTGCATGGCTATACGCATAGCAGCCTGATTTATGACTTTAATAAAGATGGTTGGCAAGATATTTATGTAGCCAACGATTATCTTAGTGATGATCTGATCTATATCAATAATCAGAGTGGTACATTTTCCAATAAAGCTGCTCAAATCTTTAGACATCAGTCTTCCTCTGCGATGGGCAGTGACTTGGGAGATATTAATAATGATGGCCATTCTGAATTAATTACCGTGGAGATGTTACCTTTTACTAATCTACGAAAGAAAACGCTAATAGGGCCTGCCAACTATTCTTCCTATATCTACATTAAAGAATATGGATATCAATATCAATACACCAGAAACACACTACAATTAAATCAAGGCATTCATCCATCAACTCAGCTACCGGTATATAGTGATATAGGCTTTTTGAGTGGTGTATATCAGACCGAATGGAGTTGGGCGCCTTTGTTTGCGGATTTTGATTTAGATGGATATGAAGACCTGTACATCACGAATGGATTCCCAAAAGATGTTACGGATCATGACTTTGGAGAATACCGCAATATGACCAGCAATCTACTTTCACATCTGGATCTACAATATTTGATACCTGAAGTCAAGGTTTCAAATTTTATGTTTAAGAATACAAAAGATTTAAAATTTGCAGATGTGTCTACAGCCTGGGGCTTGTCGATAAAATCTTTTTCAAATGGTGCGGCATATGGAGATTTGGATAATGATGGTGATCTGGACATCGTAGTAAACAATATTGACGATGCCCCATTTATTTTTAAAAATAATACCATAAAGCCTAAGGCCCGCACTATGAATTCAAATTATTTTTCAATTTCGTTGAAAGGAATAGGACAGAATAGAGATGCCTTTGGGGCACTCGTAAAACTTTATATAGGACCTTCCATCCATACTCGTTCAGTTTTATCTAGTAGAGGATATCTATCTCAATCTTCCAATAGATTAGTTTTTGGATTAGATACAATCAAGACGGTTGATTCCATTCAAGTAAATTGGCCAGATGGCAGTCAGCAGATTTTTGCTTCATTTTTGGCGAACCAAGTCGTCGAACTGCAACAGTCTTCAAACTTAAATACGAATACCGTAACGCTAGCACAGCCTCATACTCCTTTTGAAAAGATTAGTCCGACTGCTTTAGGGATAGCCTATAAACACGATGAAATAGATTTTATAGATTTTAATATTCAAAAGACCTTGCCGCATAAGTTATCACAATATGGTGTACCAATGGCTGTAGGCGATGTAAATAATGATGGTGCAGATGATTTTATGCTCGGTGGTAGTGCCAATAAAGATGAAGTATTGTTTACCCAAACCAAGGATGGAAAGTTTATAAAAAAAATATTGATACTGAAATCTGAACTCGAAAAAGAAGCCGAAGATGCAGCAATAGTGTTATTGGATGTCGACCAAGACCAGGATTTAGATCTTGTCATTGCAGGTGGATCCTATGAAAATTTAATGGCTAAACATCAAGCATACAGCGTACGATATTATCAGAATGATGGCAAAGGAAATTTTATAAGGGATACGGTCGCTATACCCACTTCCATCAGAACCTGTGCATCTACATTAAGATTTGCAGATATCGACCTCGATGGCGATCAAGATTTATTTATAGGAGGACAAGTCTTGCCTGGCTATTATCCAAAACAAGATAAATCCTTTATTCTACTTAATCAATCTAGTCCCGGTAAATCGAAATTTGAAGATGTAACTTCTGTCATGGCTCCGGACCTTTCATCTGTAGGAATGATTAATGATGCTATTTTTACCGACTTTAATAATGATCATAGACCTGATTTGATCCTGGCTGTTGAATGGGGGCCGATATCCATCCTACAAAACACGGGTCAAGGGTTTCAGCTTTTTAAAGACTCCACTTTAATTAGAAACTCAGGATGGTGGTCCAGTATTACTTCAGGCGATTTTGATAATGATGGAGATATGGATTACATAGCTGGAAATTATGGAGAAAATGTTTATTTCCAATGCAATACTGCTGAGCCAATTTCAATCTATGCCAAAGATTTTGATCAAAATGGAAGTTTAGATCCATTTATTTCATGTTATTGGAGCGATACATTAGGGCAGAAAAAAGAATATTTTTTTCATGGTCGAGATGAAATGATCAAACAGTTGATTACCATTCGCCGAAAATTTAAAAATTATGCTTCTTTCGGTTTAGCCACAGTCCAGGATGTGTTTACTCCCGAAGAGTTGAAAGGTTCATTGGTTTTAAAAGCTAATAACCTTAGTTCTGTGATGCTTAAGAATCACACTTCGGGAGGGATGACAAAGTTTGAAATGATTCCTTTACCCCAAGCCGCCCAACTGGCTCCACTGTATGGAATGTATTCACAAGATTTGAATGATGACGAATATTTGGACTTGATCGTAGGCGGTAATGATTATGGGATTGAATTGATTCAAGGTAGGGCAGACGCGATGCAAGGATTGGTTTTACTCAACGATCGAAAAGGAGGCTTTAGACCTCAGACATTAATTGAAAGTGGATACTTTAGCCCTGGAGATTCCAAATCATTGATCCGGTTACATACCAATCAAAAATCTGATTTATTCATCAACATGATCAACTTGGATTCATTGATAATACACCGATATACTCTAAATGGCCAATCCTATTTAGTTCAAACACAGGAGTATACAGGAGTGGCTGAATTTTCAGATGGTAAAAAAAGAAAAACAGAGTATTATTCAGGTAATTCGTACAAAGGTCAATCATCTGCCTGGCACATGCTGCCCCCTCGATCTAATCAAATCACCTTACAAAATGCAAGGGTTAAAACTGTTCGATCCATTAAGAATTGAGTATTTTTGCGAAACAAAATGGATAGAGGCCGTATCATATTAAAACATCCTCGTTTTAACCTGACGCTCCAAAGATTAGCTCATCAACTAATCGAAAATTATGGCAATTTTTCTGACACTTGCATCATTGGCATTCAACCCAGAGGAGTAGAGCTTTCAGACAGAATTTATACGTTAATCACGGAGCTCATACCAGGTCACCAAGCTAAATATGGAAAGCTTGATATTACTTTTTATAGAGACGATTTCAGGTTGAGAAAAGCATTAAAAGCTAATGAGACTGAAATGGACTTTGTGGTGGAGGATCAAAAAGTAATATTGGTAGATGATGTATTGTATACCGGTCGTACGATTCAAGCCGCTTTGACTGCCTTGAATCACTTTGGGCGCCCAAGCCATGTTGATTTATTGGTGTTGATCGATCGAAGATTTAATCGTGAAATTCCAATTTCTGCCGATTATGTAGGATTTACCGTAGATGCAGTCGATGAGGCCCACGTAGTCGTGGATTGGGAGCTGAATCCTGTAAAAAATGAAGTACGATTGTATAAAAAAAAATTGAGTGATTGATGATGAGTAATCAGGCGCAATTGAGTACAAGACACCTCTTAGGGATCAAAAACATCACTGCTGCGGATATAGACCTGATTTTCCACACTGCAGATGAGTTTAAAGAAGTAATTAACCGACCGATCAAACGTGTACCTACACTGAGAGATGTTACGATAGCCAATATTTTTTTCGAAAATTCTACCAGGACTAGAATATCTTTTGAATTGGCTGAAAAAAGACTTTCAGCAGATGTCATTAATTTTTCAGCATCCTCCTCCTCTGTAAGTAAAGGAGAGACTTTATTGGATACTGTCAACAATATTTTATCGATGAAAGTAGACATGGTGGTGATCCGACATCCCGCTGCAGGAGTACCAGTCTATCTTTCTAAACGAGTACAAGCCAATATCATCAATGCCGGTGATGGCACTCATGAGCATCCGACTCAAGCTTTATTGGACGCCTATTCATTAAAAGAAAAATTGGGTGATCTGAAAAATAAAAAAATTTTAATAGTAGGTGATATACTTCACTCCAGAGTTGCTTTGAGTAATATTTTTTGTTTGCAAAAATTAGGTGCAAAAGTGAAGGTATGTGGGCCACCTACTTTAATTCCCAAACATATTCATTCTTTAGGAGTAGAAGTAAGTCATGATATTAAAGCGAGTCTTAGATGGTGCGACGCAGCTAATGTGCTGCGCATTCAACTGGAGCGACAAGAGATACCTTATTTGCCATCTTTGCGCGAATATGCTCAATATTATGGAATCAATGCGGCGATGCTGGATGAAGTAAATAAACCGATTATCATCATGCATCCCGGTCCTATCAATCGTGGCGTAGAACTTTCTTCTGATGCTGCAGATTCCAAACAATCTATCATATTACAACAGGTAGAAAATGGAGTTGCCATCAGGATGGCTGTACTCTACTTATTGGCTAACAAAAATTAATAAAAATTTTATTCATGGAAATTACTGATTTTGATACAGAAGTAGTAGACAAAAGTTATGAAGTCCCTGTCGTAGTTGATTTCTGGGCCCCTTGGTGTGGTCCGTGTAAAGCATTAGGTCCAGTCATAGAAGCTTTAGCCGCAGAAGCTAATGGCACATGGCTTTTGGCAAAATTGAATACGGACGAGCATCAGGAAATTGCTCAAGCCTTGAATATTATGAGTATTCCTGCAGTGAAGATGATTTATCAAGGTAAAATCATAGCCGAATTCGTAGGGGCACTGCCCAGACCTCAAATCGTAGCTTGGTTGGCAGAACATCTACCAGATGTAAATAGTGTAGAGCATGAATCTGATCTAGAAGCTGAAGATGAGAATGTCCAACAGCCTGAGGCAAATCTCAAACTTCCAGAACCTGATGAAGTATTGAAAGAAATTACACAAGTTCCAGACCCTGAATTTTTAATGTATCTGGAAGATTATTTAGCCGCCAACCCTGATGCTGAAAAAGCAAAAGTATATAGGGCCTCACATCTTGTTTTCTCCGATCCTGTTGAAGCAGATGCATTGACTCAATCCATAAAAGAAGGGAACCCACTATTCGACCTGGTCCAAGATATTCGCACTTTAGCTTCTTTTTTTATTACTGTATTTGATGAATCTAAACCTGGTAAACTTCTAGTTGCAGCTCGTGAAGATTTGGATCATAGTCGTCCGGATAAAGCTATGGAGAATATTATCCAATCTATTCATATTGACAAGGCTTACATGGGGGACTTAGCTCGTAAAACCGGTATAGCTTTGTTTCATATTTATGGAAAAAATCATTCGGTTACCAAAGCTCAACGAAAATATTTTGATATGGCTGTCCACTGATGAACCTCGAACAATTAAGAATATATTGTTTATCGAAGCCAGATACGGAGGAGACATTGCCCTTCGGACCTGATACCATCGTCTATACAGTCAAAAGTAAAGCTTTTACTCTGACAGGAGTCGATGCAGATCCCTCTCGGGTCAACCTCAAATGCGACCCGGAATATGCGATAGAATTGCGAGAACAATATCATGATATCATACCAGGATGGCATATGAATAAAAAACATTGGAATACGGTGTATTTGCAAGGAGAATTAAAAGATAAATTGATCAAAGAATTAATAGATCATTCGTATGAGTTGGTTTTGGCTAAAATACCGAAATCTAAGAAATAATACGATCTACTTTGCAGTTCAACATTCTTATAGTCGGTCAAGGCCTTGCAGGCACCTTACTAGGATCAGCATTAGAAGATGCCGATACTCCTTTTTCGATAGTAGATGATAACAGATCCGAAAGTGCATCAAAGATAGCCGCCGGGCTTATACATCCTATAAGCGGTAGAAGATATGTGAAAGCATGGAATTATGATGCGCTGCTGTCGGTATTGAAATTTTTTTATGGATCGATAGAACGAAAATTAGATTTCAAGATATTACACCCACATCACGTATTGCTAGGTTTGACTTCAAATAAAGAAGAAAATGATTTGTTGAGTCAGGCTCATCGATATGAATATGAAGCTTTATTAAAGCGGTTTGTGTTGAGTCAGGATATTTTGTCAGCTCATATCAAAGAGATTTATGCTGTTCAATCCTATAGATTGGATATACCTATATTATTGGAAGGGTTTAGACAAAAATGGCTGCGAGAAGGTAAACTTCAATCCACTCGTTTGAATTATGCCTTGATATCTAAATCACAAGGACAATGGTTTTATGGCGGCATTGCGTACAGTCATGTTGTTTTTTGTGAAGGTGCTGCTGTATTGCAAAATCCATTTTTTAAGCACCTCCCTGTCATTCCGAATAAAGGACAAATGATTTGGATCGAGTCAGATACATGGACATTGGAACATACTTTAAAACATCATTTGATTGTTTCAGGTTATGGTCATCGACATTGGGTAGGTGCCACTTATGAATGGGCATTCGAAGATGCTTATCCAACGCTACTGGGTAAAAATGAATTAATGTCTAGACTACAAGCTATTGTAAAGGTTCCATATCAGGTCCTCGCCCATCAATCTGGATTGAGACCCACGGTACAAGATCGAAAGCCGATTTTGGCATCATCGCCTGAACATCAAGGTATGTGGGCCATCAATGGATTTGGGACCAAAGGGGCTTCTATGGGTCCTTATGTAATCAAACAATTTATCGATTTGCTTCACGATGCTACTTCAAGGAATGAATTTGGTACTGATCGATTTTTTAGATAATTTACAGGCTGAATCTTCCAACTTATGATCAAAAAAATTCTTTTAGCTTTTGCATTGGTTTTGATTGTTATTCAGTTTGTACATCCTGCTAAAAACAATTCTAATAATCAATCGAATCACATTAATACTATTTACCCCGTACCTCAGGAGGTATCTAATACTTTAGCCGTAGCCTGTGCTGATTGCCACAGTAACAATACCCGTTATCCTTGGTATTCAAAAATCCAACCCGTAGCTTGGTGGCTAGATGATCACGTAAAGGAAGGGAAGAAGCACTTTAATTTTTCAGAATTTGCCAACCGCCGGATAGCCTATCAAAATCATAAAATGGAAGAACTGATCGAAATGGTTGATAAAGGTGAAATGCCGCTCAATTCTTATACTTGGGTACATGGAGATGCGAGACTCACCGCCGAACAAAAACAACAATTGACCGGATGGGCAAAGGGCATCATGGATACCTTAAAAGCTAGATACCCTGCCGATAGTCTGGTAATGCCTAAACGACCTTCCAATACTCCGCCGGCGAAATAATAAATTAAAAAAGGGATACCTGATTAAGGGATCCCTTTTTTATATAAAAATTATAAAATGATCACAGTTTATACAGCGGGGGTGGGCGTAGCTACTACATGTAGAAATGTCCTATCATTTCTGCCTTTCTTAAATTGAACAGAGCCCGGCGCAAGAGCAAATAATGTAAAATCTCTACCGACACCTACATTAACACCTGGGTGAAAACGAGTACCTCTTTGTCTTACCAATACACTACCAGCTTTGACTACCTCGCCACCAAATTTTTTAACACCGAGATATTTAGGATTACTATCTCTACCGTTTAATACTTTACCTTCCCCTTTTTTATGTGCCATGGCTTTTTAATTTAAGCGGTGATAGAATTAATTTGAATTTGTGAGAATTGTTGACGGTGACCATTTTTTACTTTATATCCTTTTCTTCTCTTCTTTTTGAAAACGATTACTTTGTCACCTTTTACAAGGTCCGCAAGGACGGTAGCAGTAATGATGCCATTCAAAGTAGGCATACCTACCTCTACAGCCCCATCTCTGTCGATGAGGAGAATCTGGTCAAAAGAAACACTGTCTCCAGTCTTTGCATCCAGCCGGTGGACAAATAGCTTTTGGCCTTCTGTCACTTTCATTTGTTGACCGGCAATAGTTACAATTGCGTACATATTGCTTTAATTTTTTAGATTTTGGAAGCGCAAATATAGTGCATTTATATGAAATATAATAATTATTCTTAAGAATCTGGAAATATCATAATTATTTGTTTATTAAAGGATTACGCTAATTCTAAAAGCTCTAGAACTAAAACAGGGACACCTACCGTAGCTGGTACAGCTTTTAACTGTAGTTTTAAACTTTTTCGCAATTCTGGTGAAATGACAGGCTTGGGGTCCACATAAAAAATTTGAGCATGAGTCCGTAGATAGCTTACGAGGCCTGCAGCAGGGTATACTTGCATTGAGGTTCCAATGATGATACAAATATCAGCATCATGACATTTGATGGCAGCTTGTTCTAATAATGGAACTTGTTCACCAAACCAGACAATATGAGGTCTGAGTTGGCTGCCCATGTCACATAAATCGCCTAGTAAAAGATCTTTAGTCCAATCATATATCAAATCAGGATGAACTGTACTTCTAGCCTTTAATAGCTCGCCATGGAGATGTAGGATATGATTACTACCAGCTCGTTCATGTAAATCATCGACATTTTGGGTGATCACATCTACTTCATATTTGGACTCTAGTCTGGCAATGGATTTATGTGCTGCATTAGGTTGGGCTTGCATGAGCTGTTTTCGACGCTCATTGTAAAAGGCTAAGACCAATGCTGGATTTCTATGCCATGCATCAGGAGTGGCTACATCTTCTACTCGGTGCCCTTCCCATAATCCATCGGTGTCCCTGAAAGTTTTTAATCCGCTCTCAGCGCTTATGCCTGCTCCTGAGAGAATCACAATTTTTTGCATATCAGAGATCACAACAATATAAGGATTAAAGAAGTTTTAAATGAAGGGATTATCATATAGAGTTATCCATTCGGAGATGAACCAATGTTTGATTACCAAACAGGAAGTATTGATTCAAGTTAGCGTTGTCCCTGCAGGGTGTTATGCATTCTGTTTCAATTTTTGACTTTTGAGTTTTGGAAAAAATAAAATGAGCTTGCATTTGAGTTTACTTTTACAAATAGGATTTTAGTTCTCTCACAAGCTTAAAAACTTTAGTTGTTGATTCTTCTTTGGCTGGATTGTAATGATTCCATTTGTCATAATTTCGTTCTGCTCTTTCGATTGCTAGGTCAACCCTCTCTTTTTGTGTTTTTGCATCAATTGACATTAGTAATTCAAAAAAATCTTCAGACACAATTTTGTCACCATCACCATTATAATTTACACCCAACTTATTGATATAAGAATTTATTTTTCCTTCATACTGTTCTCTGTTCATTGCACCTCCTTGATGGTTTTCGAAGTGTAATAGGAGCCAATATTCAAATGCTTGGTTTGAGTAGGCTACACCAAAACCATTTGCTGTAGCCATTTTAATGGCATTGTTAAAGTTTTGAGCTTGCTTTGGGTTGATTGGTTTTGGGTCTGCATCAAAAACACACCAAACTTTTTCATAATTCCCTTTCTTATTTAAGGCAATGGTTTGCTTCACCAATGAAACAGTGTTGAATCCTTTGCCAACTGTTTTAATATTAGCTAACGATAATTTGAATTGTTTAAAATAACTTGGTTCGGTATTCTTTCCTTCACAAACTATTAGAATGGTTGGCTTTTCCTTTTTGGTTGGCTTGGGCCTTTCTAAAACTGGTTCTCCTCGTCTTCTTTCTTTAGCGGCATTAATTAACGCAAGGTGTTTTTCTTTCGCTTCAATTTGTGCTGCCTTTTTATTTTTCATTTTCATTCTTCGCCAGCTTTTTAAAGTTAATGAGATTTTCAAATTGATTTAAGAATGGAATAGCTCCATACTTTCCACGGATATAATTTTCTTCAAAGTTTTCGTTTTTCCTTACTGGCGATTTAAATTCAGCAAGTGAAAATAACTTTGAAGCCCCAATTCTGTCTTTTTCGGTAAACCAAATTTGGTCTCTACGAAATAAACCCGAACCCAATAAGTTAGTGTCGTGTGTGTTAAAAATTAGTTGTGCATTGTTAGGATTATGTTCTACTGAATTGAAAAGAGAAACTAATTTGCAAACAAGATTTGGATGAAGTTTAGAATCAAGTTCGTCAACTAATAATACATAACCATTTTCAAGTGAATCTAAAACTGGACCAGTCAAGGCAAAGAATTTTTTAGTTCCTGAAGATTCATCATCATCCATAGAAAATTTAATGTCGCCAACATGCTTTTTATTGGAATCAAACTTTTTGTGAGTTGCAAGAACATCAGAGATGAACTCGGCTTCCTCGTCTTTTACCTTTTTTGAAATCATGTCCTTTAATGCTTGCGACATCTCTTTCGGCAACTTGGATACATCAAGAATTTCAAGTGAAATGTCTTGAATACCTAAGTCAGCTACTTTTAATAACTCAAGAATCTTGGCTTTATGCTTTGGGTCTTGAGTTCTGCTCATGGTAAAACCTTGGTATCCTCTTTCGTCTAAGCCAGAGATTGTTTTAAGTCCTTTGAACCAATCCAAAACTTTACCAGCGATTTTATCATTAAATTGAGCTGCTTTGGAAAGCATAAGTTCATTATCACGAATCACATCTTCCCTAACCAAAAAAGCTCCCTTGCTGAAATTTCTGGTATGAATTTCAAACTTTTGTTTTTCACGATAAAAGAGTTCTACTTCCTTTGTCTTAGGACGATGATAAAGCCACTCTGAAATAACTTTTTGTTGTGTTACCTCAAATCCATATCTGAACATTTCTTTCTTGTGCAGAAAAATTACTTCAAACTCACTTGAATCTTTTTCAGAATCTGTTTGAAGTTTGAAAGGTTCTACTTCAATTGGTTCTCCCTTTTGACTGTCTTTAGAAGAGCGGAATACAAACTGCTTCATGAACATTAAGCCTTCAATAAATTTGCTTTTACCGCTTGCATTGGCTCCAAAAATTACAGAGCTTTTCAAGAGCCGTAGATTGAAGTCCTCTTGCTTGAAAACATTTTCTTTCTCTCTTGTTGACTTGTCGTAGTTGGACGCCACCATGTTTAAGACTGACTTTTCTTTGAAAGTCTTAAAGTTTCTTATGGAGAACTGTATTAGCATAATAGATGTCGTTTTTGCATTATTTGCACAAATGTGGTAATTATTTATTAGAAATTGAAAAATAAAGATCATAATTGTCATAATTGTGTCATAAACTCGATTTATTATACATTGGATAACATAAAAGGTGAAACAACCGGAGCTGGGATTTTTGGATGGCGAAGCTTTACTTTTTATTTTGTAAATGTGTAGACATTATCACTGGTCGTTTCTTGCTGGTCAGGGATAAACTGTCGCCAAAGTGTTATTGTTACTCACGCTTACATATTGGTTTAAGTATCAAGTATTAACAAAATGTAAATCTTGATTAATTAGTTTAATGAATGTACGTTAGCTCAAAACTCTACTGTTTTTAAAGTAGGAGGATTCAAGAACACAACAATTTTAATGAATAACAGATTGGAAAGCTTTTCCCAAATGATCAATGAGGTCTGAAGCAATCAAAGACTCATAACACGAAGACTGATAGGCAATATCTCCAGCCAATCCATGCACAAAAGCTGCAATCAGTGCTGCAGGTTGACTATCATACCCCTGAGCCAATAAAGCCGTAACCATTCCAGTGAGGACATCCCCGGATCCTGCCGTGGCCATGCCTGGATTGCCGGTAGAGTTAAAATAAACCGTACCATCTGAAAAAGCCAACGCACTATAGGCTCCCTTTAAAAGGATCGTGATTCCATATTCTTTGGCGCTGGACCTTAATAATTTTAATCGATCAAAACAACTTTCACTGGGACCAAAAAGGCGTTCAAATTCCTTCACATGAGGAGTCAAAATAGTACCTCTAGGCAATTTTTTTAGAAGGAGTTTATATTGACTGAGAAGATTAATGCCATCCGCATCAATCACTAATTTACCATCGTATCGATCGATTAATTCTTGAAAAATACGATGAGTAGATTCTTTTTGATCAATACCACAACCAACACCTATAGCAGTATATTTAGTAAGGTCTTTTGGTAAGGAAGACCAATAAAAATGATGTTCGTCAACTGAAGCCATTGCTTCCGGTACACTGGTTTGTAAAATATTGTATAAACTAGAAGGAATATGAGTGGTAAGTAATCCGACCCCACTACGCATACAGGCCTTAGCAGATAAGATAGCCGCCCCACCTTTACTGTAACTCCCATTAATTAACAATGCATGCCCATAAGAACCCTTATGGCTAAATTTCTTCCGTTTATTTATAAGCGACTTAATTAGTTTTGGTTCGATAAGGTAATAATCAGTTGCGGTCCACAGATTATATTCCTGAAGAAGCCCAATATCGACCACTTCCCACGTGCCGGTATATTGTTCATAAGAAGGTAGTAAAAAACAAAGTTTGGGTACCTGAAAAGTGATGGTGTGATGTGCTCGAATGGCAGTGGTTGTGTGAAAACTCATACTCAAACCCGATGGAATATCTACTGATACTATGGGTTGATGTATTGCATTTAGCCAAAGTATTAAGTCCTCCCAAGGTCCGTCTACAGGCCTATTGAGTCCTGATCCTAATAATGCATCAATAATGATTTCATCAGGCGATAAGGCGGGCAGGTCATGTTCCTTAATAGTGTCTAAGGGGATATGTCCAAAACTAGGTAAGCGATTTAGGTTCGTAACAAAATCGGCAGATTTCTTTTGCCCCCAATCTGCTATGTATACTTTTACATCATAGCCCATCATGCTTAAGATTCGAGCTATGGCTAGTCCGTCTCCACCGTTATTTCCAGTGCCACAGAATACGACTATGGGGTTTTCAATCCCGTATTTAATCGTAAATCTTTTGACAAATTGGTTAGCTGCAGTCTCCATGAGTTGCAATGAAGAGAGATGACGAGCATCGAGTGTAGCTTGATCCCATGCTTTGATTTGCTCAACAGAAAACAATTTCATTTTAGGATATTAATTAAAAGAAAAATTTTAATCAAAATTACTTCTTATTCGATATTTCTGAGGATATAGGTTATTCAACCGACCAGATATTGCTTTGACCCAGCCTAAGCCTAGCCCATCAAAAGTGACTAAATGATAACCTCTTCGCTCTTCAAGATTTGGTATTGATTCTTTCTTGAGGTATTGTATAGCTGTATTCATATCAAAATTTATTTTAGGGCAATCATAGTGAAGATTTAGGGACTGACTAAGTGCATGATCTGGAACAAACTCATTATATTTTGATTGTCCGATAGGTATACCTGCTCTTATTATCCTTAAGCCATGGCTAAGGACTTCAAGGTTTTTTTCATGTCCTGCAGAGATGATATGAAAATTACTATTTTGAAAAAAACAATTTTGATCTCGCAGTTCCGAGTAGGGTAGAGCTCCTGCAGGTGTAGATGCCCAATCAATGGATCGAGATCCAAGTGGGATATTACTTTTTTTATTTCCATTCTGCATCAATCCAATAAAAAAACCTTCTCCTTTGGACAATTGGGGATAAACTTGATATCCTATCGAATTATTTTCTTCGATTTTAATTATATTTTGATGAGCCTCTATACCAGGTATCGACAGGGATTCAAATCCTTTTGAAGAGAGTTGTTTCAATTGAGCTATGTTCTCCTGCGGATTATAGGTGCAAGTGGAATAAATCAAGTATCCACCGGACTTGATAGCTTTCACTGCGTGGTGAAGAATCCGATGTTGTCGCATTGTGCATTGATGAGCAATGTCCGGAGTCCATTGTTTTCTACTCGATGGATCTTTTCTGAATAATCCTTCACCTGAACAGGGTGCATCTATTAAGATCAGATCAAAAAAGCCTGGTAATTTTTCAAATCGTTCAGGATCAACACTAGTAATGATTTGATTAGAATATCCCCATTTGGTAAGATTATGCTCTAGGGAAGGTACTCGACTCTGTATAGTTTCATTACTTGTCAATAAGCCTCGGCCATTCATTATACTTAATAACAAAGTACTTTTACCGCCTGGAGCTGCACATAAATCCAATACTAATGGTTGCTGAATAGCTCCTATAGCTTGTCGTACGGCTGGTTCGATAAGCATAGAAGATGCCTCTTGTACGTAATACGCCCCTGCATGAAAGGTAGGGTCCAAAGTAAAAATTGGCCTCGGAGATAAATATTTTCCAAAGCTGCACCATGGCACAGATTCAAGAAAATTGGTAGCTGAAGAAGGCAAGGTTTTTTGGGCATGAAGTTGAATGCTCACAGGGGCAGGGCTTGCAAGCGTTGCTATAAAATCTGGAAAAGAAGTAGAAAGTTGGCCTTTCATACGATCTTCAAAAGCCGGATGTAAAGGAGTCGAAAGTGGTGTGTTCATTTTTGTTTTATTCGATCGTAACCAAACAAAGAACCACCTTTGGCGAATAATTTATCCACTTTGGTCACAACTTCTGGATCAGATTCTAATATAGGAGCATGATGTGGTTTTATTCTTGCATCTATGATTAATGGACCCTTACACCCCCAATGTTTAAACGAAGTGAAAGCTCCTACACCATAGATATCATGAGATGGGTTGGACCTTGTAAAAGTCACCCAAAGAAAATTATTCCAATCTTTCACTACAAACTCCGGATCGTCACAAAGCACGATACAAGCGACTTCATCCAGCTGAGCTTGTTCCAGAGAAGAAATCAAATTTGCAATAGAGGCTTTAGATATTTCGTAATTAATAAATTTTGGTGCTTGGATACAAAGGACACCTTTAAAAAACAGTAGCGGCTTTTCATATTCGGCAGTTAAATTTAATCTTTCAGGTAGTTTGGACGACAACATCCGTACCTGCTCTCCACAACAGGCCATCACTACTTTAGAACCAGCATTCCACCCTTCACCAGAATAATCCAACGTATCTATAGTAGTATTTGTGGTGAAATGTAAATCACGTTCCCAACGAACTCTTGTCAAAAAATATTCGAAAAAGGTCTCATAGTCGTGACTATCTATTAAATGATCTTTATCTTCTGCTAATATGATCAAATATTTGGCGAGTGAGGTTTGACCTGAACCTAAAATACGATGTGCGATCGTTAATATTTCTTCTGGTCGTTTTTCCCTAAAAGGCATATATCTTTCTTGCCCAATAGCTAGTAGTAATGGATGTACACCTGCTGCATCTACGGCATGCAATTGACGCAATCCCGGGAATTCGATTGGTACCAAGTCTTTTACGATCTCATGAATTAGGTAACCAAAATAGGAGTCTTCTTGGGGCGGTCTACCCACTACTGTAAAATGCCAGATTGGATCATCCGAGTGATAGACTTTATCCACTTTCATAACTGGAAAATCATGCTGGAGCGAATAATATCCTAGATGATCTCCAAATGGACCTTCAGGTTTTTGTAAATTTTTGCCAATGGTTCCAGTGATTACAAAGTCAGCCTGATTTGAAATATAGTGCCCATCGATCAAACTATAATTGAATCGTTTTCCATTTAGTAATCCTGCAAAAGTGAGTTCTGATAAATTTTCTGGTAAAGGGAATATGGCTGAAAGAGCCTGGGACGGTGGGCCTCCCACGAATATGCTGGCTTTGAATGGCTCATTGGATTTCAAATATTGGGTATGGTGAACTCCTATGCCTCGATGCAGTTGATAGTGCAATCCGATTTCTTCATTCATTTGATAGTGGTTCCCACTCAATTGGATACGATACATGCCCAGATTAGCATCTAATATTTTTTTGGAACCGGGTGGTAGAGTAAAGACTTGCGGTAATAATATAAAAGGGCCACCGTCTTTGGGCCATGAAACAATCTTGGGCAAATCTTGAATTTGACATTGATGTATCATCGCAGTTTTTCGAGTCCTGCTTGGGATAGCGAATCTTGCTTTTAATGCTGGGGGTAAATATTTTAAAGGGTTTTTATAAAACAGGGAAGGATCATTTTTAAGTCTGCCCAAAATTTTAATCAAAGGAATAGCATCTTTGAATAAGTACTCTACTCTGGATTTAGTGCCATAGAGATTAGATAAAGCAGGAAATTTACATCCTTTTAAATGCTCAAAAAAAATTGCAGGCCCTTCCACAGCATGAATCCGTCTGTGAATTTCAGCCATTTCCAAATATGGATCTACCGGTTCTTTTATACGAAGCAATTGCCGTTGTCGGTCAAGGTCTTCAATACAATGCCGTAGACTATTATACACCCTCAAAAATAGAATAATTAACTCTTAGAAGGAATATAAATGCAAAAGCGAATCTAATAATTAGATCAGTGATCGAAGGGTGATTACTGTTTTCTTTAATTCACCATCTCTCAGGTAGACTATTTTGATTTTCCTGCCAGGTTTTCTAGCCATCGTAGTTATGATCTGTTCCAGCGTCAATAAATTTGTAGATAGACCACTTACTTTTTTGATGATGTCACCTTTTTTGAGTCCGGCTTCGTTGGCTGGTGAAGCAGGGAGTATGGATGATACGATATATTCTTTCAATTCATGTCCTGTCGCTAAGACCTCAAGTCCGCTTTTATCTACTAGAAACTCTTTAGTTAAATCTTTTATTGGATATAAATACATTAAATTTTTCTGGTAATCAATATAAATATCAAATCGATCTAGCAATTGGTTGCCAAGGAGTCCATGCCGATGTGGGCGTTGAGCTTCATCTTGCATAGATAGTACAGAAGAATCGAGGTTTTGAAAGCTGGTCACGATATTGGGGAATTTGAAATTCTCCAGTCTCAACTCTGTAATCTTTCCAATGTGCCCCTCCAAAAAACCGCCAAGACCTTTGCCCAATTTGCCAGGAATGGATTTTTCGGGTGGTGCAAAATTAGGATTGGAATCAGAATATAAAAGCAATGGTAATCCAGCACCGGTATCCACTAATAGGCGAACAGGAATTTTTAAGTTATTAATCATAATTTCTGCTCGAACATAAAGTTTCCCATTTTGAACTTCTATAGGTACTTTGGTGTATTTCCGATTGATTCTAAAGTTGTTGGATTGTATAAATGAAAGCTTCCTGGATTTAAAATTAATATGAGTTATATAAGTTTTAAAAAAACTGCTACTCATAATACCATCTATATATAAACCCGTTAGTTCGTCCAATTGGAAAAAATCATGCTCTAATACCAATATATCTTGTGTATAGGTGACAGTAGGTGAGAGGCCAAACCCGACTCCCCTGGAAATTAAAGCATACATTTCTACAGATTGGTCTGCCCCGATTAACTTTATCCTTCGATCGTACGACATGCCTAGAATATCTGAATACTCTTTTTTAAGCAGTAAGGTATGTTCTGCACCGGTATCGAAAATAAAAGAAAGCGGAAAGGATCTATTAAATAGGACTTTTAAGAGAATAAAATGATTCTGATATTGAAATGGAATGACGATCTGTTTGTTTCTTCCAATAATTTCAAATCTATTAAGTACAGATTGTGCTTGGACTTGGGTCACAAGCAATAAAGTTACCCAAAGCATCACGGTTTTCCGGAAAATCATATACATAGCTAAGTAAAAAAATTGAACTTACCTACATGGTAACGAGAAAATGGACTGATCCGTTCTACTGGGATCAAAATTACTTGCACAAAATTTACTGCTGGATAACATGATCGACTGCAATTTTGGGCATAAAAAAAGCCGATCCGGTTTTCCGGATCGGCCTAAAGTTTAAAAAATAAAATTTAGACTTATTTCTTTTTAACTAATACTTCTACGCGACGGTTGGCTGCTTTGCCTTCGGCAGTCGTATTGTCAGCAATAGGAGTTGCAGCACCCATGCCAGCAGTTTCAATTCTTTTGCCATTAATACCTTTGCCTACGATATATGCTTTTACTGATTTAGCTCTAGCATCAGATAATTTTTTGTTTTTACTTGCATCTCCATCACTGTCAGTATGACCTACAACCTTGATTTCTACTTTCGAGAAAGCAGCCAACACAGCTGTAAGTTCGTCTAATTGAACAGAAGACTCTGTCGTCAACGAATCTGAGCCAGTTTTGAAAGATACTCCGTCAAAAGCAATTCCTGCCATTTTAGGGTCGATTTTAGCTGTAGAATCTGCAAAAAAGGAAGCAATTTTATCTGTAAAACTACCTTTCTTAGCACTTAACTGCACTCCACCCGGTAAAGTGAATTTACTGATGGTAGCTGCTATACTATCTGCAACACGTTTGCCTTCTGCAGCGATTGCGTCAGCAGCAGCTTTAGCAGCATCAACAGTTTCTGTCACAGTAGGCATGTCCACTGATTTATTACAACCTTTTCGACCTAAAAAATAAGCTAATCCACCCAATAGAATAAGTGGTAATAACCATTTCAACATATTGTTTCCGCCTCCTGTGGAATTGTTGAAATTTCCAACAGTCTTTGCTGTACCAGAAGTAGAACTTGTACTAGAAAGTCCTAATACACTGCTTAAAGCAGAAGGTACTCCTTTTGCAATAAAATCTCGCTGACCACCTAATAGATTTTTCAAGCCTACAGCATCTAATGCTTTGTCTTTGATATATCTACCTACGAAGCCCATTAATAAAGGAGCTGCCATCTTCAAAAGAGATGAAGAAGATCCGGTTTTAATACCAGCAACGTTAGATATTACATCTACGATAGAACCTAATTTGTCTCCTACGAGGAATTTAAGCAAGCCGCCTCCGCTGTTCATAAGGTTATCTGTTGATTGTCCACCACCGAATAATCCACCTAAATTATCGAGGATGCCACCGTCGAGGTTGTTTGACTTTAAGAAATCTAATACTCCACGAGCACCAGATTCACTAGATGCTTTACCAGCAAGGCTACCCAATAGTGTCGGTAGAATAGAACCAACCGCTTTAGTGGTATTTGAATCAGATTCGCCTAAGAATTTGCTCGCCTGACCAGCCAGTTCACCACCGACTTGGTTTTGAAGCATTTCAAGAAGATTAATAGCCATAGTTTTGTTTTTGATTGATATGATTAAAGTAAAAAAATGAAAGAGGGAAAAATTAGTAAATTGGGGGAGTAATTACAGAATACTAATAATTTGAAGCCACAAAATTAACGTGGTTTACTCGAATTTTATTAAAAAAAGTGTAAACAAAATGTAAATTCATAATAATGTTTGTTTGGGGCATCATTGGATTGGGGAGAATAGCACATAAATTTGCATTTGAACTTCATCAAACGGGACTAGGTCAAATCCAAGCCGTTGCATCGAGAGATAATTCAAAAGCAGAGTCGTTTGCAAAGGAATATAATATACCCAATGCCTATGGATCTTATGAGGATTTTTTGAATCGTGCCCAGGTACAGGCAGTTTATATAGCAGTCCCGCATCATCTACATGCTGAATACACGCAGAAATGTTTAGAAAGAGGAATTCCGGTTTTATGTGAAAAACCTTTTACTATTAATTATAAGGAACTAGAGGCATTAGTAGTGCTTGCCCGGCAGAAAAAAGTATTTTTAATGGAGGCGATGTGGGCTCGATTTATGCCCCATATTCAGTGGATCAAACAATTGGTAGACCAAAATGAATTAGGCAATATATTACATATGAAAGCAGAGTTCTGCTTTAAAGGCAAAGAAAGAGGCTTAACTCAGGGTGTGGAGCGGTTGCTCAAAAATGAACTTGGAGGAGGGGCTTTATTGGACATCGGTATCTACCCTCTGTTTTTGTCTTATTTATTATTGGGCATACCGGTGAAGATTCAATCTCAAGCGAACATCATCAGCGATATAGATGAAAATTGTATGATGCTATGTCATTATGAAAGCGGTGCTACTGCCTACTTAGAATCCAGTATTACCTGGGAATCTGTTGGTTTAGCAGTGATCTATTTTGAAAAAGGTACTATCACCATTCCTGCTCGATGGCATGAATCCAATCAAGTAATCTTTCAAAGAACAGGTGAAGCTGCGGAAACCAAATCGTGGCACTATCCTTCACGTGGGTTTTATTATGAAATGAAAGAAGTACAAGATTGTATCAATGCAGGCAAAACAGAAAGTGATTTGATGCCCCTTCATTATTCATTAGATATCATGAAAATGATGGATCAAATACGAGGCCAGATTGGTTTAAAATACCCAGCTGATTTTAGATGACGAAGATATTATTAGCTATTAATAGCTTTAAAGGCTCCAACTTTTCTTTTGAAGTGAATCATGCGCTTAAGACAGGCCTTCAAAAACATATTGCTTCAGATTTAATTACAATATTCCCAATGTGTGATGGTGGTGATGGATCCATAGAAGCTTTACATTATCACTGCAAATGGCCCAAAGTGAAAGTCAATACGGTGGATGCTTTAGGGCGGCCTTTATTTGCTTCTTATCTATGGGATGTACATCAGCATTCTGCCTACATAGAACTATCCAAAGCTTCAGGATTAGCTAAGCTGGAGCCAAGGCAAAATAATATCTTGAAAGCCAATACTATAGGTACAGGTACATTGATTAAAAAAGCAATCTTAAAAGGTGCGAAAAAAATAGTGCTTTTAATAGGAGGGAGTGCAACTAATGATGCAGGTATCGGTATACTTCATACGTTAGGTGTGAAGTTTTTAAGTAAATCAGGTAAACTATTGGACCCACTTCCCTCTAATATAACATCCATTAAAACGATCGATGCATCAAGCTGTACCGTATATGGAAATATAAACTTTGAAATATGGACTGATGTAACCAATCCATTCACTGGGCCTTCAGGAGCAGTTGCTATCTATGGGCCCCAAAAAGGCGCAACAGGGAAGGATCAAATCATACTTGAACGCAATATGATCCACTTTCAGAACTTGATTCTTGATAAGTATTCGATCCATCTGGATAGAATAAAAGGTACTGGTGCAGCCGGAGGCATAGCCGCAGGGTTACATCCTATCCTCGGAGCTACTATTCATCAGGGCACTCAAGAAATTTTTAGCCTCACTAAGTTTGAACATCAAATCAAAATTCATGATCTTATTATTACAGGCGAAGGTAGATTGGATAATCAATCTGCGTACGGCAAACTTATAGATGGGGTGATTAAAATTGCCCATGCACATCACAAACCTGTGGTAGGTGTATGTGGATCTATGTCACTAACAGCAAAGGAAATCAATTCCATCGGATTTAAGAGTGTATTCACGATTGTACAAGGACCAATCAGTCTAGAAGAGTCCATGAATTCCACCTTACCTTTTCTCCACCATTTAGGTTTTAGATTGGGCGGATTCATAAAAGCTTTAACCGATTAAATTTTATTCCTCTTCTTCCTCCCCAATCAAAGATTTTATTTCCAATTCAATATTGCGCAGTTTTGCTTGACAATATTTAGTAAGTTCCTGAGCTTGTTTGATTTTATCTGCCAGCAAATCAATTGAAATATTTTCCTGTTGGATATCTCTAATGATCTTATCCAAAGCGGTTTTAGCTGCTTCGTAAGTCATTCCGGTGTTAGTCGATTTAGATTTGGGCATATTGAGAAGGAATTATTGTGTTATACTTGAAATAGAACCATTTGCGACTCTGGTTAATATAAGGTCCCCGGGATGAATTGAGTTTTTATCTTTCACCAGCTCACCGTCTTTCATCGTGATACTGTATCCTCTTTGAAGGAGCGCATTCGGATCTAGGAGTTTAATGACCCGTTGTTGATTTAACAAATCTTTGAGTTGGTATTTGATCATGTTGAGTGAGTATTCATTTAACTTCTGATGATTCTGCATCAATCGGAATCGTTGGTTCTGGATGGTTTGAAGGGCTAGATTTCTAATCGTATTTCCAATGATCTGGACCTCCCTAGTTTTAGTAAGAAGGATTTCTCGAGCATAAGTTTCAAAAGCCCTCAATCGTTCGAACAATGAGGATTCATAATTTAAATTATGATCAATGAGGTAATTTGCAACAGCCGTCGGAGTTTTCAAGCTCGTATGGGCCACCAGATCTGCAATAGATTGGTCGATATCATGACCTATACCCGTGATCACAGGGTAGGGCATATTGGCTAGGGCAGTACACAATTTCAAACTGTCAAAAGCGGAGAGGTCAAGTTTTGAACCTCCTCCCCTGATGAGAATAATAGCATCATAGGGTATCTTTTCTTTTAAAATATCCTGGCAGGCATTCAGCACCTCACGCTCCACATTGCGACCTTGCATTGCAGCTGAAAAAAGTTCACATCGGAAAGCAAAGTCATAAGCGTTCTCCTGAAGGTGGCTTAAAAAGTCTTGCATTCCAGCAGCTTTTTCTGATGATATTATTGCAAGGCGTTGTAAAACGACCGGCAGTGGTCGTTTTTTATTTTTTTCTAGTAATCCTTTGCTTTCCAATTGAGCCAATATCTCTCTTCGTTTGATTTCTAATTGCCCAAGAGTATAGGAGGCATCGATATCCTCTATACTAAATTTGAGGCCATATCGTTCATTAAATTCAATTTTAGTTTTCAGGAGGACTTGCATCCCTTTTTGAAGAAGCTGATTTAAGTGAGCTCCGGTCTTATGTTCGATAAATTTTAGGTTTCGATACCATATTGCAGCATTGGCTTGTGCAATGATTTCATCACCGGATTCTTTTTTTTCAATCAATTCTAAGTAACAATGGCCTCGAGAAAAGCTTACATTATTAATCTCAGCCCTTATCCAGACTGGTTCATTAAAATTGAGCGCTATGACTTGTCTTATATATTCATTGATTTCGAATAGCGATAGCGGAGTCAATGCAATGTTGTTTATTGAATTAGGATTGTAAAGCTTCTTGCACTAATCGAGCAGCTTCTTTCAATACAATGGCGGATCGGACTCGTAGTCCCGAATCATCAATGATTTTTTTTGCTAACTCTGCATTTGTTCCTTGCAATCTCACGATGATCGGTACCTTGATTTCGCCAATATTCTTATAGGCATCTACCACACCCTGGGCGACACGATCGCATCGGACAATACCCCCGAAAATATTGATCAAAATCGCTCGTACCGCCGGATCTTTAAGAATGATACGGAACGCTTGTTCCACGCGGGCAGCATCAGCCGTGCCTCCTACATCCAGGAAATTTGCCGGCTCCCCACCGGAAAGTTTGATGATATCCATGGTTGCCATTGCTAGCCCAGCACCATTCACCATACATCCAACATTGCCATCTAGGCTGACATAGTTAAGATTATGGGCTTTTGCTTCTACTTCTGCTGGGTCCTCTTCAGCAATATCCCGCATTGCTTCCAGTTCTGGATGTCGGAAAAGAGCATTGTCATCTATTGACACCTTGCAATCTACGGCTACAATATTGCCATGTCCATCCCGAAGGCAAGGATTGATCTCAAATAAAGTAGCATCAGATTGTACAAATGCTTGATAAAGGTGAGTAATGAATTTCACCATGTTCTTAAAACTATCGCCCTCGAGCCCGAGATTGAAAGCAATATTTCTAGCTTGAAAAGCTTGTAGGCCCATCAAGGGATGAATGTATTCTTTGTACACCAGATGAGGTGTTTTTTCAGCCACTGCTTCTATGTCCATGCCGCCTTCAGTAGAATAAATGATCACATTAGCTTTTTTCTCTCGGTCCGTGAGTATAGATACATAATATTCTTTACAAGATTCAAAAGTGGGCCTAAAGGAATCTTCTGTGACAATAATTTTATTTACCAATTTACCAGCCCCAGCCATACCTCCCGGAGTCTGAGGAGTTTTCAGCATCATCCCTAAAATTTGAGAGGCCACTTGGGAAGCTTGCTCTTTTGATTTTACCACTTTTACACCTC
>JAYSTG010000036.1:0-16979 GCA_043719965.1 Saprospiraceae bacterium
CAAAAAATTCAATAACATTTTTTGCCCGAAGGGTCTGATGATTCCTGTAGTCGTATCAGATCCCGATGATTAATATCGAGTCTGACGACTCAGACGAGCGGCAAGCTTATCAGATCCCGACGATTAAAAAATATCGGGATACTGATAGAATCATCAGCACTCCGTCAGAGATGCTGATAGCTTCGTCAGTCACTCGTAGGAGCCGATGAAAAAATTGAATTAAAAATCAATTTTTTATACTGGGTTAACCGCGAGTTTTGAAATGAATTATTTACTTCTATTAAAAATTTACATAAATAATTCATTTTCAATGCCGAGGCATGCTCGCCAGGTGGAGTTTACCTCTTCATACCTCGCATAATCCATTTGATTTCAATGGGATTATTTGGGTTAAATATTCCTGTGTTATCTTATCTTGCACTAAAATTTAATTTCTCAATTCATGAAAAGCTCATTTCGATTTATCCTATTTTCATTATTGTTGTTGGTCTTAAATGCCTGTAAACCCACTGCTAGTATTCAAGTCCTGCAACCAGCTGATCTTGTCATCCCTGAGCATATTCAAAAAATAGTGCTCATAGATCGTAGTAAGCCTGCAGGTGGATTTTGGAGCAATGTGGAAAGTGTTTTAACAGGAGAAGAATATCAACAAGATAAGGAAGGTCGTCGCAGAGCTATGGATGCCCTTAGCCGTATATTGACTAAGACACCTCGATTTCAAACCATTTATTCTGGTATGGAGTTAGAAGGTACTCGGGGTGGCAGAGCCTATGCAAGCCCATTGTCTTGGCCAGAAGTAGAACGACTCTGTAAGCAGTATAATGGAGATGCGTTGGTAGCGATAGAAATGTTTGATTCCGATATTCAATCTTCGACAAGTCCCCGTACCATCAAAGAAAAAAATAAAGATGGTAAAGAAATTACTAAAATTGTTTTTGATGGTAAACGTAATGGGCGTGTGAATCTGGGTTGGAGATTTTATGACCCAAAAAATAGATCTATTCTTGACGAATATAAGGATACGGATTCTGACGATGTCACTTGTTCAGGAGCTGTGACTCAAGAAGCCGCCACACAAAGCCTCTTAAAACCATATGAAATCGTACGAAATGTGGCCGAAGAACTTGGTTCAAAATATGGCAAAAGGATTGCTCCTACTTGGATTACACTCGCACGATCCTATTACAAAGCAGTGAAAGGCAACACCAAAGATCGATTTGAACAAGCAGCACGATTTGCAGATGCTAATGAATGGGCTAAAGCATCTTCAATATGGGAAAAATTGGCCTCGACACGATCGGATGTCGATGCTGCCGGAAAAGCTACTTATAATTTAGCTGTGGCTTCCGAGGTCAATGGTCAATTGAATATGGCTTTACAATTTGCCAAAGATGCCTATACGCAGTTTGGTGATAAAAAAGCGAAATCCTATATACGAATTCTTGAACAACGCATTGAAGATCAGGAAACTTTGAAAAGACAAATGCATGAGGCAAAAAAAACTTTGCCCTAAATACGAATAGTTTTTATTTTTTATTCGTTGGTATAGATCAGGTTACTACAGCTCACGGTTGACTTTTTTAACATGCTGAGGTTTTCAAAATAAAGGATTCTATTACTTTTTAGATTTTTTCCTATCTTGTTATTTCTAAAATGAAGAATATGAAAACCAAAATTATACTCATTTTTTTCTATTGCTTGATTTTCAGTAGCTTGATAATTAGCCAGACTATTCGTGGTAAGGTGGTGGATCATGAAACTGGGGAAACCATTATAGGGGCCAGTGTGGTCATCAAAGGCACTACTACTGGCACCGTCACGGACTATGATGGTGCATTCGAACTCAAAGCTCCTTCCATTCCGACTACCATCACTATTTCATATCTAGGGTTTTTAATCAAAGATGTAGAAGTCACTGATCCGAAAGTCAGTTTATCTATCAAACTGGAAACAGAAACTTTGACCATTGCAGCTGTGGAAATCACAGGACAACGGATTTCTGACAAACAGAAAGCCTCTCCACTCACTGTAGAATCTTTAGATATCTTAGGCATCAAACAAACTGCCAGTGACAATTTTTATGATGGGCTCGGAGCCCTCAAAGGTGTAGACCTTACATCTGCGTCGCTGGGATTTAAGGTAATCAATACTCGAGGCTTCAATAGTACCAGCCCTGTAAGATCTCTTCAAATCATAGATGGAGTGGATAATCAAGCTCCTGGTCTCAATTTTTCATTGGGCAATTTTTTAGGCTCTTCTGAACTCGATGTATTAAAAGTCGACCTGATTCAAGGTGCAAGTAGTTCTTTCTACGGTCCTAATGCTTTTAATGGAGTGATCAGTATTGAAACGAAAAATCCATTTTATCAGAAAGGTCTGAGTGTCTATGCCAAATACGGTGAGCGAAATCTTTTCGAAACCGCTTTTCGATGGGCACAGACTACCAAAAATAAAGATGGCTTTGAAAATTTTGGTTATAAAATCAATTTCTCTTATTTACGTGCGGATGATTGGGTAGCTGATAACTATGAAGCTGTGACCGGAACAGTCTCTTCTGTGACTAATCCAGGAGGATTCGACGCTATCAATATTTACGGAGATGAATACCAGACGGGGAACGATCTGACTTCCTCGCCACCTTGGTTGTTTCCCGGTGTCGGAGTATATCACAGGCCCGGATATAAAGAAATAGACTTAGTGGACTACAAGACTAGGAATATCAAGGCCAATACTGCTTTTCATTTTCGGACTAAACCAAGCCTGAAAGACGATTCTCCTGAATTGATCCTTGCTGGAAACCTTGGAAATGGTACCACAGTATATCAAGGGGATAATCGATTTTCGCTTAGAGGTATATTATTTGTTCAGGGTCGTGTAGAGCTGAGGAAGCCGAATAAATATTTTATCAGAGCATATGTCACTCAAGACGATGCCGGCAAATCCTATGATCCCTATTTTGCAGCCTTGAAATTGCAATCCAATGCTAAGACTAATCGAGACTGGTCTTCCGATTATATCAATAACTGGCAAAGAAACCTAGAACCCAAAATTTATGAACAAGGATATCCGAGATTAGTACCAGTCCTAAATCCTGACGGCACAGTTACATTCAATTTTGATCGCGCAGGAGCCACAAAATGGATCAATGAACATCAAACGTTACTGACAGACCTGCATCGGCAAGCCAGCGTTTTTGCGAATAAAGGCAATACCTTGATCCAAAGTCTTGATTATTTTGAGCCTGGTACAGACCGGTTTAATCAAGAATTTGAAAAGATCAGGACCACCTATAATAATGAAGGTGGAACCCGATTCTATGATCGATCTGCATTATACCATGCTCAGGGAGAATACAAATTCAAACCAAGTTTTTTAAATTCATGGACGGTAGGAGGCAATATGCGCATGTATACTCCTCGTAGTAATGGTACTATATTTTATGATACCGCTGGAATTAAAATTACCAATTTTGAATATGGGGTTTACTCCGGAGTAGAGAAAAAATCTAATAATGATAAATGGACTTTTTCAGGAACAGCTCGATTGGATAAAAATCAAAACTTTGGATTTTTATTCAGCCCCGCAGCTTCTGTCGTATTCAAACCCAAACCCGGTAATTTTTTAAGACTTTCATTTGCCAGCGCTATACGCAACCCTACACTATCTGACCAATATCTATTTCTGAACGTAGGCAGAGCCATCTTGGCTGGTAATATCAACGGAGTGAAAAATCTGATTACCATTCAATCTCTACTCGATTATATAAATACATTGGATACTAGAAAACTCAAATATTTCGATATTGATCCTATCCGTCCTGAAAAAGTCAAGACTTTTGAAGTTGGATATCGAACGACTTTGTTTAATAGCCTATATGCGGATATGGGATATTATTTTAGTATTTATAATGATTTCCTTGGGTACAATATTGGAGCTACGGGCACTTTTGATGCAGTGACAGGTTTCCCACGAGCTATTCAAGCCTATCGTTACGCAGCAAACTCTATCAATCAAGTTACTACACAAGGAGTCAACCTTGGTTTGAGCTATTTTTTCAAAACCTATTATCAACTTCAGGGCAATTATTCGTGGAATAAACTCAACAAAGAATTTGCTGATGACCCTATCATTCCGGCTTTCAATACTCCTGAGCACAAATTCAATATTGGTATTAGTGGACGAGATATTCCATTGAAGATGGGAGGTATGCGTGTAAATGATTTTGGCTTCAATCTGACTTATAAATGGATAGATGCCTTTGTATTTGAGGGGTCTCCTCAATTTACAGGATTCATACCTTCCTATGATCTTTTAGATGGTCAGATTAACTGGAAAATCAGGCCATTACAGACTACGGTCAAGATTGGAGCTTCTAATTTGCTCAATAATAAGCAGTTTCAGGTATATGGAGGGCCCAAAATCGGCCGATTGGCATATATTACACTTCTATATGACATGAAAAAAAAATAACGTTTAGTAGATAAAATTTATATAATTTAACGCTTTGATTTAATAAAAATAGATATGAAAAAAATATTTCTCAGTTTGTCTTTGCTGCTGGCTCTAAGCTTGACTACGCTTTTTGGTCAAAAAGTAAGATACATCCACCAGGTGTTTGACTCGATCAATGTGACAAATACTTTTTATGGCGAAAATATTACGGTGCTTGCAAGCCCTCGATTTATTAAAGTGCCTTTACCGGTGAGGATTTTTACTCCTAAAGGGGATACGGTAAGAAACAGACCTCTCGTAATCTATATCCACACGGGCAATTTTCTTCCTTTCCCAGTAAATGGTGGTACTAATGGACGAACCTCTGCCCCAGGAGCTGCCCTTGCAGGTTTAGCTCAATTGGGAATGGGCTTCCCAATAGATTCCTCGCTTACTGAGATCTGTACTAGATTGACTAAGATGGGGTATGTGGTAGCTGCCATAGACTATCGTACCGGTTGGAATCCTTTGAATATGGCTCAAACTGAAAGGGTAAACCAACTTATTAATGCAGCTTATCGTGGTGTCCAGGATTTAAGAACTGCTATTCGGTTTTTCAAGTTAACTGCCAAACTCCAAAATAATCCATTTGGAGTGGATACATCAAAGATTGTTGCCTGGGGTCAAGGGACAGGAGGTTATATTAGTATGGCAGCAGCAACTATGGACAGTTACTTAGATATCGTTTTAAAATCGAATAATAAATTTATAGGTCCAGACATTAATGGGGATGGCCAGCCTGATCCATATGTTATCCAATCAATACATGGTGACATATTTGGTACTTCTTATGGTAGGCATCCCTCATCAGGAGATACGCTAAGTCTACCAAACCATGTTGGATATAATTCAGATTTTCAATTGTGTGTAAATATGGGTGGGGCTCTAGCTGATACTCAATGGATTGATGCCACCGATATTCCCATGATAGGGTATCACGAACCTAGAGATGTTTTTGCTCCTTATAAAGAAGGTATCGTCAATGTACCCAGAGGGAATGAAGCACCACTTCCTGTGGTTTTAGTACAGGGATCTTATTTAGCGGTACAAAAAACCGACAAACTGGGTTTAAACAAAAAAATGCGTGACCTCAGGCTCAATGATATCTATACCCAAAATGCAAATAAAAAGAATGATGGTATAGAAGGTTTGTATCCTGTCAATGGAAATGCTGCTGCACCATTTGACTCGGATCCTTGGAACTGGTGGGATACTGCTGTAATATCCAGAATATCTCCTCAAAATAACTTAAATGGCTTGGCTACCAATCCTGATATGTCTGCTGCAAAAGCAAGAAGATATATCGATACCATCATTGGTTATTTTGCACCACGGGCATTTGCTGTTTTGAATCTAGGGACTTTTGTAGCAACTCCTGATCTGATCAAAGACACTCAAGTAGGCCTCAAAATGATGCCAAATCCGATGTCTGATCAGACGGTATTACAAACCAATCCCACTCATCCAATTAAATCAGTAACGATCTATGATATCAATGGTAGAGCTATTCGCCAGGTATCGCGATTGAATACTTCTAACTATACCATCCAAAGAAATGGACTTCCTCAAGGAGCTTATTTCATTCAGATTGGTTTTGAAAAAGGTGTAGTGGCTAAGTCGTTGATTGTGCAGTAAAGTCAAGTTATTATTTTAGCTGACTAAAAATATAAACCCGGTATGATTCTCATCATATCGGGTTTTTTGTTTTGATCGACTGAGACCAGAAGGCAATAGATTATTCTATGACCTAGACATAAGGTGTTTTATCGAAGAATACTATATTTTTGTAATTGACTTTAGAAAAGTACAAATTCAGCTAGGTAAAAATCTAACTTAGGAGTTTCAGCATCGCACTTCCTTCGTAGTAATTCCAATCACACTTCCTTCATAGCTCCCAAAAACATTTTCATTTCATCTACAGTACCTATACTTACCCTGCACCATTGTTTATCACTGAATGCCCAAGAGCGTAGACCTATACCTTTCTCCTGCATGGCCTGGACGAAGGTATTGCCTTCTTTCTTGATAGGAAAGATTAGAAAATTGGTGAACGATGGGAGTGGTTCGTAACCCATTTGAATCAATGCTGAAACGGTCATTGCACGCGCTTCATTATTTTTTTGGATGCATGCTTGTTTGAAAGCTTCATCATCTATGGTTTTGATACCGGCATGCATACTGGGTGCATTCATACTGAATTCCCAGGTGCGATATTTTTCAAGTTCTTTGACGAATGGGGTTTGAGCAATAACATAGGCCAGTCGCAAACCCGCAAAACCGTGTACTTTAGACATGGTCCTACCGATCATGACATTTTGCCCAGCCCTGACTTTACTGATCATCGTGTGCTTAGCCGCATCAGGGATATAATCATTATAAGCTTCATCAATAAATACTAGCGTTCGTGAACTCACTTTATCACAAAAATTGGATAACTCTTGTGGATCGACAATAGAACTACATGGATTGCCTGGGTTACAGATATAAATGAGTTTGGTTTTGGCAGTCACTGCTTTTTCCATTGCCGGCAAGTCATGTTGATACTTGGAGTTCAATGGGACTTGTATCCATTTGCCCCCAACTTTACCTGCTACAGCAGGCATGAGATCAAACGTGGGGTGAGCAGATACCATATCTCCCTGTTGAAGGCCAGTGACAGAGCCCAATAAATTTAATACTTCAGAAAGTCCGGCGCATAAAAAGACTTGATCAGCTCGGACTCCTTCATAAGATGCAATTTTGTTTTTGAATTCTATGGCTACATGACGAGCATATAGATTGGCATCTTTAAACCCTTCGATGACAGCCATTTTAGCTCGATCTGACGGGCCGTATGGGTTTTCATTGGAAGTAAGCCGGGCTTTGAGTGTAGGAAGTAAGTCCATCATCCATCTTCCAGTTAGTGGATGTACTTTATTGGCATATAATTTTTCATCAGCCAGTAAGTTCTGAGAAAACCCTGCTGCGGCAGCTAAACCAAGACTGGTTTTGAACCATTGTCTTCTAGAATAGGAGGTAGATTTCATAAATCCGAGTTTTTAATTAAGCCAAATTACGAAGTTTAAAGTAATGTTGAACAAGATAAAGGTATCTAATATTTTTATCCAAAGTGAAAGTCCTAAGAGAGGGTCTAGATTCAAGATTGTTTTTCATCTAAGTTCCCAAAAACGAAAAACGTATCTAGAAATATAGCTTTTTTTGCAAAAATCCTGCGACGAAAGTCGCCGCTACATGGATTTTTCGTAAGTTTAGAAAAATTTAAAACAATGAAATCCATATTAATTACAATACTCTGTTTAAGCACGATAATGTCTTATTCCCAAATCAAAGTCAAATTATTTGACGGTACTTCGCTTCGCGGCTGGCATACTTTTAAAAAATCTATCGTAGACGGATGGATGATCACTGAAGGTGGGGTTTTGACCACAGATGGCAAAGGTGGTGACCTCGTCACGGATAAGGAGTATGGCGATTTTACCTTGGATTTTGATTTTATGGTCAGCCCTAAGGGCAATAGTGGCGTGATCTATAAAGTATTGGAAATCGATAATGAAGCACATTTCGCTACTTATGCTTCAGCACCAGAATTTCAAATCATCGATGATGTCAACTATCCTGCAAAACTAAACCGAGTTCAGCTGACTGGAGCTAACTATGATATCAACGAACCCATGTCGTTACCTTCTATGCCTGCTGGTCAATGGAACCACGGCAGAATTCAAATAAAAAAGAATGTAATCACCCATTGGGTCAACGGGAAAAAAGTAGTTAAATATACCTATGGTAATAGTGGATGGTCAGATGCAGTAGCTAAAAGTAAATTTGCCAAATGGCCTTATGCCAATGCACACCACAAAGGAAAAATTGCTTTGCAAGGTCATAATGATGTGGTATCATTTAAGAATATTACGATTAAAGAATGACGAATCATTCGAATCATTCGATTAATTAGCTATTAGTTATGCAAAAAATAGGAATGTTGGGCTCGGGCTTTATAGGCAGATTTTATGCGGAAGCCATCCATGGTCAACGAAGTAAAGATCAGGTAGTCGCCATTTATTCTCGAAGAGAAGAGAGCGCTAAAAAGTTTGCTAATGATTATTCTTGTCCGATCTGGTCGACTAATATGGAGGAGATCATATCGCATCCTGAAGTATCTATGATCTGCATCGCCTTGCCAAATAATCTGCACGAAGAGGCTGTGCTGCTGTGCGCAAAACATAAAAAAAACGTTATGTGCACCAAACCGCTAGGTAGGAACGGAGTGGAAGCATATAGAATGATGAAGGCAGTAGAAGATGCTGGCATCTTCGCTGGGTATCTTGAAGATCTGTGTTATACTCCAAAATTCTTGAAAGCCGTCAGTATGACACGATCAGGTTCTTTGGGTAGAATATTGTGGGCAAAATCCAGAGAGACTCATCCGGGGCCACATAGTGATTGGTTTTGGGATAAAGAACAGGCAGGAGGAGGGTGTATGTTGGACTTAGGTTGTCACTGTGTAGAAATTGCTAGAAATTATATAGGTAAAGATATCAAACCGATAAAAGCGTTTTGTTGGGCCGCAACTCAGGCAAAACCGATCGATGCAGAAGATCATGCTATTGCTCTTATCGAATATGAAAATGGTGCTATAGGTCAATTCGAAACCAGTTGGTCATTCCGCGGAGGGATGGATCTCAGAGATGAAGTCATGGGTACTGAAGGAACCATCTGGATTAATAGTTTTTTACGTACAGGGTTTGAAGCATTTACTTCTGGCAAAGGTGCTGATTATGTCGCTGAAAAAGCGGAGACCAATGCTGGATGGTTATTTCCAGTAGGTGATGAAGTCAATGAACTAGGCTATAATCATATGTTTACAGACATGTTTACAGCGGCAGAAAAGCAAAAAGAACCTGCAGAAACCTTTTATGATGGTTATATCGTAAACGCTATTTTGGATGCCTGTTATGTCTCAGCTTCTAGTGGTAAATGGGAATCTATAGATTTAAAAGAATGGAGAGGTCAGAGTGGACTCAAAAAAATATCTGGATACACAGAATATGATGATGAACATTATTTTATAAAAGAAGAAATGACCCACGATGGTCGGCATAAAATCATCCTAAAGCAAAAACTAAGTGGGAAAATTGTAGAACGAGATTTAAAATAAAAGGAGGTTATTGAGCTATTATAGATTTAATAATTCTGCAAATTCTGTTATATTATATATATATCGAACTATAATATTGATATTATTTATTAATAAAAGCACGAAAATAAAATCACAAAATCGCTGCCATGCCATATTGTTAAATTTTTTTTCATATATTCGATACGGTAAAGAAATTTTTTAACCTTAAACCTTAAATGTTATGGAAACAATTCTTCCTTATTTAATCAATGCCATATTTGGTGGCGGCGGCGGATGGCTCGGTAGTCTCATCAAAAAAAATGGCTTAGGCATGGTCGGCAATCTGCTGTCAGGAGCTGTGGGTGGTAGTATCCTCCCTAAATTGGCTGCTATGACTGGACTCCTCGGAGGAGGTGCAGTAGACGCAGCTGCAACTGCATCTGCAAGTTCATTTGACATCCCTACCATTATTACTGCTTTAGTAGGTGGTAGCGCAGGCTCCTTGATTGGAGGCATGTTTAAAAAAGCTGCTTAATTACTCTGTAGAAATTCCGAAAAACTATCGACCGCTTTCATCCATGATGAGGGCGGTTTTTTTATTAAAGAGATTTACTGCAAATCGAATATGGATTCCCTAGAAAGTATTCGACAGTATTTGCTTAACTTGATTATCACGCAACATCGATAAATAATAATTAATAAAATCTTACCCTAATTTTAACATTGCTTAACGCTTTGCTTTCGTGATATATTCAAATCAAATATCATGAAAAAGATTATCTCAACATTGTTTATCCTCACTACTTGGACTCTTGGCTTTGCTCAATCAGGATTAGAACTTTCTATTGGTCCATCCTTTACTAATGTAACTATGAAAGGAGTAGATGCATCATTTCGTCCAGATCGCACCTTACATGGGGGTGTTCAAGCTCAAGCTTTGTGGCATCAAGCTATCCCTGGTGGAAATTTTGGTTTTTCTTCGGGCATTGCATTTAAAGAAAAAGGATTCCATATCGATGAAGGTATCACTATGGATGTACTTAATATCCCTATGAAAGTAGGAATAGAAGTAATTACAACTTTCCGATATGTAGAATTGCCATTAAACATTAAATATTCGACTGGAACAGGACCAATCACAGCCTATATCTATGCAGGGCCTACCGCCGGATATGCAGTGAATGCAGTTGTACGTACTCGTACAAACTTTCTTGTCGATATTAACATCAACAAAACAAAATTAGATCTATCTCAAAATATATACAACCGATTTGAGCTAGGCGCCAATGCAGGCTTAGGTGCTGAATTTAAACTAGGTCATGGTGCTCTGGTAGCTCAAACAAATTATGCACATGGATTTAATAGAGTGATAGACAACACAGTAATCGATCTCCGAGTCAAAAATTATGGTTTTGGCATGAATCTTGGATATAAAATAATGTTTTAATCGACAATTTATATTCCTTTAAATCACGGTGTGGAAATCTGGGACCTAGGATTTCCGCACCTTTTTTATGAAGTGCTCTACAATTTAGGTGCACGACAAATTGCACTTTTCGAAAAGTTCGACACCCTACGGGGTCGTACCCTTTTCTTTGGACTCTCTTATTAATATAGTTTAACCGCTCTGCGGTCAGGCAAATACATTTATACAATTTGTCGTACCCCCTACAATTTACCATAGACTCCTATATCTCGGATTAATTGCTATTTTTGCAATGCAATCTAAAAAATACGACATGGAAGAAGCAAAAAACGAATCTCCAAAATTGATGTGGACTTATACCTTGATTTCTCTCTTAGTGATGTTAGCTTTTTTGGCGATCAAACCTGAATGGTTTTGGGTCGCTCTTCCTTTTTTCTGTACCTATCTGGTAAAAGCTGTAGGTGTCATATAATCAGCAGTCCAGTGCTTAAACTCACTTCCGTAATTACATCAATCCTAATATTAGGATTTTTCGAATAACCACCACAGAGGTTTTCTTCTTTTTTCGATTTTATAGTGATCTCCGATATATCGATGGATGTGATCCATAGCTTCATCTATAGAATCAGTTATCTTCAAAAGATGGATATCCTCAGGGGAAATAGTTTTTTCTTCGACCATCTCCTTGACGAATTCAAAAAGCTTAGACCAATACTTTGTTCCTATCAAAACGACCGGAAAATCATGCACGATATTGGTTTGCATCAAAGTCACAGTCTCAAACAACTCATCTAAAGTACCAAATCCTCCGGGGAGTACGATGTATGCATAAGAGTACTTTAAGAGCAAAGTCTTTCGAACAAAAAAATAGTCAATCGTAACGGTCTGATGTACATAAGGATTGACGGATTGTTCAAAAGGTAATAGGATATTAATACCGATGGATCGACCTCCGTTTTCAAAAGCGCCTTTGTTAGCAGCTTCCATCAATCCAGGGCCTCCTCCTGTTACAGTCACAAAACCCATTTCGGCTACTCGCTTACCTACCTCCTCGCCGAGCTTATAATATGGATGATCAGGCTTAGGTCTAGCGCTTCCGAAAACTGTGATAGCGGGTCCTATAAAGTGTAAGGTTCTAAAACCTTTGATAAATTCCTTCCAAACTTTAAAGGCAAAGATGAATTCAAATGTTCTGGGCTTAGGTCCTTCGAGGTAAACGAATTTACCTCTAGGAATGATCCTTTTTGTTGGCTTCAAGTATGAATGTGATTAATAATTGCAATAAATATTAGCTAGGTTTTTTTAGGGTTAGGATTTAAAGTAGGATACTTAATACCCAATTGTTCAAGATACGAACTGTATTTAGTTTCATCATAATAATATGGTTTGAGTAAAGGACGATAGGTATCCTGAATGTTTTTATTGAGATAAATAGCAGGCTTGTCGTCTTTACCCACCATCGGTACATATTTGATTTCCATGCCTTGCTCATTTTTGAAATAATCCCAAGCTTGCTTAGTGAGTGTAGGCGTGGTAAGGATATCAATCAAGGTCATCGCTTCTGCTTTAGCTCCAGCTATTACGCCTTTGTGTGCGATGGGCGTGGCCATGGCAACTGCATTGGACCAATGATGACCTTGGAGTCCTGGGATATTGGATGGATAACCTAGCGTAATCGTAGGCAATTTCCAGGAGATATCACCGATATCATCTGATCCTCCACTTACCGGGCTCCCCCGTGGCGCTTCAATGGTATCCAATTTTATATCCAAGCCTTGTTTACTTGCTGATCCCACCTCTATTTGCAAGGCTTTTGCAAGTTCCTGATCTTCTTTACTCCAAGTAGGCAATCCGATTTTAGTAATATTTTTATATGCGGCTTCTGCGATAGGCTTATTGAAATGTCTAGGCCAGGCAGAACCCAATATTTTCCTTGACACTTTTGTGCCAGTCATCATGGCAGCGCCTTCAGCGATCTTGTTTGCTTTTTCATATAAAGTCATGATTTGTGGATAGGTGATATGTCTAAAGTAATACCATATGGAAGCCTTCGATGGCACTACATTGGGTTGATCGCCACCATTTTTTATGATTGAATGTGATCGTTGGAGCGGATCAAGGTGCTCTCTTTGATATTGCCAGCCAATACTCATCAATTCTACGGCATCGGCTGCACTCCTACCCCGCCAAGGTGCAAAACCTGCATGTGCAGCTTCACCTTCAAATTCGTATTCGACAGATATCAATCCAGTGCCTTGAGCTTGACCGTACGATACACCCAGATTATCATTGACATGAGTGAAGATGCACAAGTCGACAGAATCGAAGTATCCATCCCGAGTATAGTAAGCTTTGGTAGCAACAAGCTCTTCTGCTACGCCAGGCCATAAAATCAGTGTACCACTCATTTTTTCGCTTTGCATGATCTCTTTGACAGCAAGTGCACTGATTATATTCAAAGGCATACCACTGTTGTGACCTTCTCCATGACCAGGTGCTCCTTCAACTATAGGGTCATGATAAGCAACACCCGGCTTTTGCGAAGCTTTAGGTATACAGTCAAGATCTGAACCGATGGCAATGATAGGCTTGCCACTACCCCATTTTGCCCACCACGCTGTAGGGACTCCGGAGATGCCTTTAGTCACCTGAAATCCATTTTGTTCTAGTATACCACAGATATAATTGGAAGTCTCCGTTTCTTGAAATCCAAGCTCGGCGAAACTGAACACTTTATCGACCATGACCTGAGCTAATTTTTGTTGGCCATTGATTTTGGTCATGACCTCATTTTTCATCGCCTCCACTTGTTTAGGGGTATAAATCTTTTGGGCAGTACTCGACCCAATCACACTAATCAGTGCAAGCACAAAAACATAATTTTTCATAAACCACTTTAATTTATTAACAAACTTAATTAAAAATATGGAGTAAAAGATATACTAATAACTAATGCTTACTTTCGCCTTTAACAACCAATTATGCGTATCATTGATTCCCACCAACATTTCTGGACTTATCATCCTATTGATTATGATTGGATCGATGATCAAATGAAAGTCCTCAAGCAGGATTTTCTACCTGATGAGTTAAGTGAAATCTACAAAATGAATGGCATCGATGCTTGTGTTACAGTCCAAGCTTCTTCCACTGAAAAAGAGACCTTGGAATTATTACAGCATGCTAGTCAACATACATTTATAGAAGGTGTAGTAGGATGGACTGATCTATGCTCAGCCAAAGTATCAGAAAGGCTCCAACACTTCAAATCATTTCCAAAATACAAAGGCGTACGACATATACTCCAGTCCGAACCAGATGAATTCATGGAGCGGCGAGATTTTTTAAATGGAATATCTCTCCTGGCAGGTTTGGATCTCACCTATGATATACTGATCTACCCAAAACATTTATTTGCAGCATATCAATTCGTAAAAAAATTTCCAAACCAAAAGTTTGTGATCGATCATTTGGCAAAACCTTATATACGACTCAAACATTTTGATCATTGGCGTGATTTGATGTTGAATTTTAAGGACTTGCCCAATGTGTATTGCAAAGTATCTGGTATGGTGACCGAAGCAGATTGGAAAGGGTGGCGATACACAGATTTTACTCCAGTGTTGGACACCATCACTGAGGTCTTCGGTTCTGATCGGATGATGTATGGTTCGGATTGGCCAGTTTGTATATTAGCGGGTAGCTACAAAAATGTACTGGATATAGTCAAAACTTATGCTGCAGATTGGACGGTTACCGAGAAAGAAAATATATTTTATAAAAATGCAATTCAATTTTATAATTTAGAGCTATCATGGATTTAGGAATAAAAGAAAATGTATACTTGATCACCGGTGGAGCAAAGGGCATAGGAAGAGCTATTGCACTCACGCTAGTCGCTGAAGGCGCTATCCCTGTCATAGTGGATAAGGATGATGAAGCAGGTGCATTACTCACCAACGAAATCCGTGAGGCGGGTGGTACTTCTATCTTTATCAAGACAGATCTTACCTTATTTGATCAATGTCTGGATGCAGTCAATTTTACTATTGACCGATTTGGTAAATTAGATGGCCTCTTGAATAATGCAGGTATCAATGATAATGTAGGCCTCGAAAAAGGGAATCCTGAGGCTTTTGAAGCTAGCCTTCAAAAAAACTTAATGCATTATTACAATATGGCGCATGTCAGTCTTCCTTACCTCAAAAAAACCAAAGGAACGATATTGAATACTTCTTCCAAAACAGCCATTACAGGACAAGGTGGAACTTCAGGTTATGTTTGCGCTAAAGCAGGAATCCTCGGATTGACCAGAGATTGGGCTGCTGAATTGCTTCCCTATAGTATTCGCGTGAATGCATTGGTACCTGCAGAAGTATGGACACCACTTTACCAATGGTGGGTCGGTACTTTTCCAGATCCCCAGGCCAAAAAGGATCATATAGCTTCGAAAATTCCATTTGAGAGTCGATTTACGCAGCCACAGGAAATAGCCGATATGGCAGTATTTTTATTATCTTCCAGAGCATCTCATATCACAGGCCAATATGTCTTTGTGGATGGGGGGTATACTCATTTGGATAGAGCTTTGACATAATGGTTCATAAATACATAAATAGTTATCAGTTTTGATAAATCGGCCAAGTTCTATTTAAAATAATAAATCGTTCAATACTATGCGTTACTGTTTTGCGCTCGATCTCATAGATGATCCAATCCTTATAGAAGAATATGAAAAATATCATGAGGCCGTATGGCCTGATATTTTGCAAAGCTTAAAAGATTCGGGCATTGTGGACATGGAGATCTATAGGGTACTTAATCGACTTTTTATGATTATTGAAGGTGATGCTTCATTCAGCTTTGAGCGCAAGATGGAGATGGATCGTAAAAATCCAAGAGTCGAAGAATGGGAAAAATTAATGTGGGGTTACCAACAAGGGTTACTTGGATTGCCACCAGGTGGAAAATGGATGCCTGCAAAAATGGTATTTAAATTGTAATGCATGTTTAGTCTTCAGGGTAAAAATATATTGATTACAGGAGCAGGCAGTGGGATTGGTCTAGCCATAGCACGGACTTTATCAAATCAAGGCGCCCATGTCTTCATCTTTGATAGAGATGAAAAAGCAGCTCAAGATGCAGCAACTGCGATTCGAAGCAGTGGAAAATTAGCAACATCTTTTCCCGTCGATGTCACAGATCTAAATATTATTCTTTCTACGGTTGCTTCAATAGTGTCTACTCATCCTATCCATATACTAATTAATAACGCTGGTATAGGTCATATCGGTACCGCCTCCAATACTACACCTGAAGATTTTGATAAAGTATATCATATCAATGTAAAGGGATATTATCATATGATTCATGCCGTCTTGCCAGATATGGTAGAACGAAATCAAGGTATTGTATTAAATATAGCCTCCGTAGCAGGCACTGTAGGTATTTCAGAACGTTTCGCATATTCTATTTCCAAGGGAGCAGTACTTGCAATGACTCGATCAGTTGCCAAAGACTTCATCAACCAAGGTATACGATGCAATAGTATAAGTCCTGGTCGCGTCCATACCCCATTTGTGGATGGTTATATTGCGAAAACTTATCCAGGTAACGAAAAAGAAATATTTGATAAACTTGCCAAAACTCAACCAATCGGTCGAATGGGAGAACCTGAAGAAATCGCGAATCTTGCATTATATCTATGCAGTGACGAAGCAGCTTTCGTGACAGGCACTGACTTTCCCATAGATGGCGGTTTTATCACCCTAAATTCATAAAAAAATAATAGTCGTAAGTCAATAGTCGTAAGTCAATAGTCAACAACTCCTAACTCCTAACTCAACAACTCCTAACTCCTAACTCCTAACTCCTAACTCCTAACTCCTAACTCATAACTCATAACTCAACAACTCAACAACTCAACAACTCAACAACTCAACAACT
>JAYSTG010000351.1:0-1521 GCA_043719965.1 Saprospiraceae bacterium
CGTTTTTCACCGTTGCTAAACCCCAGTTCCAGCGTGTAATTGTCAAGGGGTGTAACACTAATTAACTTTGTCATATTATTGCAAGGGCTTTATATCAAACAGCTTATTTCCACTTTTAGCCAATTCCCAATTGGCCAGTAACTCATCCCGGTGAAGTTCTATCCATGCCCAAACCAATCGCAGTTTATTTTTGGGTAAGTCTCCTTCAAGCAGTTCACTGTCTGTAATACTAATGACACACGTAAATTCTCCATATTTGATATGAACATGGGGAAGATGATGCTTGTCAGTATCGAAGTAATACATCATAACAATCACACCATAAAACATGGATATTACCGGCATTATGATCCTCTTTTTTTATCGAAATTAATGCGCTTTTTCTGGTAAACAAAATCAGGTATAGTTGCTACGCTGAATGGTGGATTGCAAGGGCTTTTCCGGACATGGGATAAAGGTTAACGTATACACCGAGCAAGAAGCCCTTGCGATCGAAAAAAGCTTTAATACACTTACGCAAAAATGCCTCGCAAGAATTTTGGCTTTGAGGATCGGAAAGTAACTTACCATGACAGAGACCACAAGAGAGACCAGAAATGAAAGACCCTACACCCATCCATTAGCCACAGCCATTCGCACCAGATGCACCGAATTTTTCGCATCGGTTTTTTCCAGCATATTTTTACGGTGCGTGCGCACAGTGCCTTCGCTGATAAAAAGTTTTTCTGCAATTTCATTGGTATCAAAACCATTGGCAAGGTGCGATACAACTTCACTTTCTCGCTCAGTCAGCGGGTTATTTTTATCATTTGAGTGGCTACTCAGCAATTGCTTTTTAATTTCTCCGAAGGAGTCTCCCGCCTCGGGGACTCCTGCGGCAAACGGGAAATCACAGAAGTTACCTCATCGCATCCGTTAATTGTTGGTGAAGGATACCAACAAGCGAGCGGGAAACCAATTTTGATAAGCAAATCAGCCAATCGAAAAGCCAACTGAAAATAAAGAAGATTAAACAATACGATTTTGAAAAAAGCACCCAAATTTTCGGAGCGGGTTATAGAGGGACAATCAGTTAGGTTAAGGAGACTGTTGATATATTTTTTTGCGGGGAAGGAAGCGCACCAACCAAATAGTGTTTCCTCGTATGATGGCACCTATGCGGAAAGAAGCTCTTGCTGTCATCACCTTAATGCGGTAGTGTGTGCTGTAGCCTTTCGAAAGTTTCACTCCGGTGATGTGACTTTGGTCAGGAGCATCCTCAACTTGTTCAATTTTCTTTCTACGTGCCAGCAACAAAACGGCATCAGAAATGCCGGACACATCCCGATCGAAGCTGCCTTTGGTGAAAACAATCACTTCGCCAACAACTTGATTTGCTTGTTCAATTTTTTCTTGAAGACTGCTGCCGGATGGCTGCCCTTTTCTTTCATACCCTCGTTGATCAATTCAGCAAAATACATGTCCTCCAGGTTTTTGCCTTTTTGCAACACTTTGGCTTTGGACATGGTCCCGATTAGCTGC
>JAYSTG010000352.1:0-10850 GCA_043719965.1 Saprospiraceae bacterium
TTGCAGCTTAGAGCGGTTTGAAGACTCTGCCTGTACAGCCTCTCCGATACTTCGTCCATACATAGTTTATTCCTGTAGGATGGTATCATCTATCTTAAAACTTATCTGATGAGTTTTCTCATCTGATTTCATGGCACAAACTAAATATAGCAAAGAACCAAAATACTTATTAGAAGATAGAATCAAATAATTAATCCCTTTAAAAACAGTAAAGAGCAAAAAATCAATAGTTAATTTCTAACCGATTACCAATTTCTTCGCCATTTTCTGTGCTTGCAACGCCAACTCCGTAGCCAAAAAACAATGCGCTTGAGTCATTGTGGTCTCGGTCCTATTCGTAATATCTTCCAGCAATTGGCGACCATAGGGCAATTCCACTTGTTTACAATCGATGTACTTCGTTTCTTTATTATCGACCAGATAAAGGTGACTTCCGCTATCCGCTCGTGTGATATCTATGTTTTTACGCACTTCGATATAGCCTTCAGTACCTAGTATGGTGAGCCGGCCATCTCCCCAGCTCTTGAGTCCATCTGGAGTAAACCAATCGTTGCGAATATATCCCGTACCCTTATTGCTCCTGACCGTCATATCGCCAAAATCTTCAAATTCCGGATACTGAGGAAAGTGCACATTGCCCACCTGAGATGACAACACTTCTGCAGATGTAGAACCCGTAAAATATAAAAACTGATCACACTGATGTGAGCCTATATCGCAGATGATACCACCATAATATTTTTTATCAAAAAACCATGCAGGACGAGAGGGAATATTCATACGATGAGGTCCTAGGCCAATGGTTTGAATGACCTTGCCGATAGCGCCGGCTTGTATGAGATCACCGGCTTTAATGGTCGCACGATTTTCAAATCGTTCACTGTACATGATAGAGTAGATTTGTTTAGTCTCTTTCTGCACTTTTCGCACTTGAGCAAGTTGTTTTAATGAGATAATACCAGGTTTGTCGGCCATATAATCCTTGCCATGTTGCATGACTCGGATACCGAGTGGTGCACGATCGATGGGGATCCCAGAGCTCAATACGAGTTTGATGCTTTTGTCCTCTAATATCGCCTCCTCACTGTTGACTTGCTTAGCATCTGGATAGCGTTTTGCAAATGCAGTCGCGAGCTCTGGTTCTTTGGCATAAAACGAAACTAGCATTGCACCATTACGAATGATAGACTCACACTGACCATAGATATGTCCATGATTCATACCAATCACTGAAAATCGGACTTCGGCTAGTAACTTTTTATGAATATAAACCGGAAGCGGTCGATCCGGTAAATCATTCGCATTAGCTGTTGAATATCTGCCCAATAAGCCCATTCCGAACGCGGCGGATAGGGAGGTTTTCAAAAACTTTCTACGTACAGTATTTTTATGCATAATAATCCCGATTGAATGCCCAAAGCTAACTATTTTGGATATGCGATTTGGCAACATTTTCCGAAACCCGAATAAGTAATTGTACCTAATTTTACCTCCAGTAGTTATATAAATTATTTTGAAATCATTTTTCCAAAAAGGTAGACTCGAAGCAGGAGTAGACGAAGCAGGCCGCGGCTGCCTCGCTGGACCCGTGTATGCTGCTGCGGTGATCCTACCACCTGGCTTCCGAAATCCTGGTATCGATGACTCTAAAAAGCTCAATCATAAAGAACGCGACAGGCTTAGATCCATTATAGAAAAAAAAGCACTGTATTGGGCCGTTGCAGTATGTTCTCCGACAGAGATTGATAAATTAAATATTTTATGGGCATCTGTAAAAGCGATGCATAAAGCGTTAGATAAAATTAAAACACAGCCCGATCTGATCCTGATCGATGGCAATCGATTCAAACCGTATAAATCAATAACCCATCACTGTATAGTCGATGGAGATGCTATCTATCTTGCTATTGCAGCAGCATCGATACTGGCTAAGACGCATCGGGATGAATACATGGCTGCATTACATCAGGACTTCCCGCATTATGGCTGGGACAACAACAAAGGGTACCCTACGAAAGAACATAAAAAAGCATTATATCAATATGGCGAATGCCAACATCATAGGAAGAGTTTTCAATGGAATTTACCTTTGCAAGGAGAATTGTTTTGAAAAATTGCTTTGACAATCAACATATAGGAGCTTATTTAAAATCAATTCAATACAATCGTATGACAGAATGTCCCATATTATAAGAATTAGTAACTTGTTACGGATCATATACTGAAGTATCTTGCCTTTTTGTCCGAAAACCCATAGGGGTATATTATTTGATACCTTTGTGCTGGAGCAGACCAAGCCCAATAAAATATATGTTTGATAGAAGTTTATATCGCTTAGGAGGAAATGAAGAAATCGAGTTTCCTATCATAGCCACTGACGAAGAAGAAGAAAAATCATCCGATACCGATCAGCCGGAGTTGCTCGTCGTACTGCCTTTGATTAATGCTGTTCATTTTCCTGGTATAGTTATGCCCACTACGATCACTCGCGAGAAGTCCATCCAGGCTGTTCAACAGGCATACAAAGAAAATAAACGCATCGCAGTCATTACACAAAAAGATGCTAATGTTGAAGAGCCGGGATTCAAAGACCTCTATAAAGTCGGGACGATAGCACGTATACTCAAACTACTAAAGATGCCCGACGGTACGACTACAGCGATACTTCAAGGTAGAAAACGAGTGAGGATCAAAGATGAAATCGGTGAGCAACCCATCATGACCGCTAGCTTTCAACCATTGGTCTACAAACAACCTCACGAAAAACTTGAATTCGAAGCGCTCATATCAACGATAAAAGATCTCGCACGAAGGATTATCGATCTCTCGCCTCATATTCCTGGAGAAGCCGCGACGATGTTGCGCAATATCAATGATGATGCATTCTTGCTCAATTTTATTGCATCCAATCTAGGTGTCAACCTTCAGCAGCGTCAAATGCTGTTGGAAAATAGCGACCTCGCCCAAAAAGGTCAGGCTATACTGGAATATGTACACAAAGATCTTAAATTGCTGGAGCTCAAAGATCAGATAGAAAGCAAAGTACGGGGTGATCTGGAAAAACAACAACGAGATTATTTTCTCAATCAACAACTCAAAACAATTCAAGATGAGCTGGGTCAAAACCCACAAGAAGACGAACTAAAAAAACTCGAAACGCGTGGTAGTGAAAAGAATTGGCCTAAAGCTGCAAAGGATGCATTCAATCGTGAGCTCGGAAAGTTGCGCCGCACCAATCCTCAAATGGCAGAATATGGAGTGACCCTCAATTATGCGGAGCTATTACTCGACCTACCTTGGGAATCTTATACCAAAGACAATTTTGAGCTAAAAAAAGTAAAAACGATATTGGACCAAGACCATTTTGGCATAGAAGATGTCAAAGAACGTATCCTGGAACATCTGGCAGTACTAAAACTCAAAGGTGATATGAAGTCACCCATCTTATGCCTGGTAGGACCTCCCGGTGTAGGAAAGACCTCGCTAGGGAAGTCGGTAGCGAAAGCACTGAAAAGAAAATTTGTAAGGATGTCGCTTGGTGGTCTTCATGATGAAGCTGAGATCAGAGGCCACCGTAAAACTTATATCGGAGCTCTGCCAGGTCGTATCTTACAATCTATTAAAAAAGCAACTTCATCCAATCCCGTATTTATTTTGGATGAAATCGACAAAATGGGTAAAGATTTCAGGGGAGATCCATCATCGGCACTACTTGAAGTATTAGATCCTGAGCAGAACGCCGCTTTCTATGATAACTATCTAGAACTCGAATACGATCTATCTAAAGTATTGTTCATAGCTACCGCCAATTCCCTGAGTGGGTTACAACCAGCCTTATTGGATAGGATGGAGATCATAGAACTTAGCGGCTACTCTACAGAAGAAAAAATTGAAATTGCTAAGCGACATCTGATCCCTAAACAACTAGAAGCGCATGGCCTAAAACGCAAACATGTAAAATTTACGGATGAAGTCCTTTCCTTCATAGCGGATAGATACACTCGTGAATCAGGAGTACGATCTATGGAACGACAGATCACAGGTGTCATGCGTAGAGTAGCTAAAGAAGTAGCTATGAAATCAACCTATACCATCACATTGAAAAAAGCAAATGTGATAAAAATGTTGGGTCATGAAAAAGTAAACCCCGATATGTATCAGGATGTATCGATGCCCGGTGTAGCAATCGGCCTTGCCTGGACACGTGTAGGTGGTGACATTCTCTATATCGAATCCAGCTTAAGCAAGGGCAAAGGTAAACTTACCTTGACTGGTAATCTCGGAGATGTGATGAAAGAATCTGCAACTACGGCATTGAGTTTCGTCAAAAGTAAGAGTAAACAATTCGGTATCGATGATACGATGTTTGAAAATTTTGATATTCATATCCATATTCCAGAAGGCGCTATCCCCAAAGATGGACCGTCTGCCGGTATTACGATGCTCACAACGCTGGTATCGGCTTATACCAAAACTGCGATCAAGCCCCATCTTGCGATGAGTGGAGAGATCACGCTAAGAGGAAAAGTATTGCCTGTAGGTGGTATCAAAGAAAAAGTACTTGCAGCCAAACGTGCTGGTATCACAGAAATCATCTTATGTAAAGAAAATGAAAAAGATATCAAAGAGATCAAAGCAGACTATCTGAAAGGATTAAAGTTTAGATACGTAGATCGAATGGAAGAAGTGATACGATTAGCGATATGAAATGAATACTGGAAGTCCACTTTAATGAATATATGAATTCACCTTTAATACCTCGAAACGATTACTTTTTGAATTCATGAATCAATCCATTGCTCATGTAGCTCTTTTGGTCCATGATTATGACGAAGCCATCTTATTTTATACTCAAAAATTAAACTTTATCGTCGTAGAGGACACTATACTTTCTGAAACCAAACGATGGGTATTAATAGCTCCATCGAATACTAAAAACAGCGCTGCCTATCCACAACTTCTTTTAGCCAAAGCTGACAATGCGGTTCAAAAGCTAGCAGTAGGAAATCAAACGGGAGGTCGAGTGTTTTTGTTTTTATATACAGACGATTTTTATCGGGATTATGAAACGATGCAATCCAAAGGCATTGAATTTGTAAGGCCAGTATCCCAGGAGGCTTATGGCTTAGTATCAGTATGGAAAGACTTGTATGGCAATCTTTGGGATTTGATAGAGCCCAATAAATCTCTTACGTAATTGCTTCACTCCAATCTATCTTTTCTCCAAAAATTTACCCTAAGCCCTCCACCAATATACTTGGTCACATCATCAGGATGCTGCCTGTCTTTACGGTAATAGGTACTCAAGTCCAGATAATAGTTGTGGGCAATTTGATAAGATACATTCAATCCAAGGTGAAGAATGTTTTTTAGTGCCCCTTGAGTGGTCTTGTTGCCATATTCTCCTATTCGCGTGAGATAAGACTTAGTGAGATCACTACCATAGTTTTTATTCGGATCAGGATCATCACCTTGTTTATAGGCCAGGATAGAAGCTATGGCAGTCCATTTAAAACTGGGTTGATATTTTATTCTTAAAAGATATTCTTTAAAATTGGCGCCCAGGGGGTGAGCCAACGGTGTAAGCTGATGCGTATAGTTGGCAGTACTATCGAAGTGAGCATAAGTATAGGGGCGTACCGCATTGTATTCAATTTGTAGATCGAGTCTTTTCACCCCGAATGCATTGATATATTTCAAACCAAGCTGGCCCCCGAATTTATTACCCCACCAACCTTTATTATTAAACACCTCGCTACGAAAAAACTCATCGATAAGGACTTGACCATAGATGGATAGGTTGCGTCCAAGATTGTAGCTACTATTGATACCCAGCATGACATTATCCGGACTACCAATAGATCCTTCGATGGACCGATAGATGATGACTGGATTGAGGTATTGAAATTCGAAATGGTCATTACGGTGAAATAATACAGTTTCAAACAAACCTAGATTCCATCTTGGCAATACTTGGAGTTGCAGCGTATGCGAAGCCATATATTTTTTAGGCAGTAATTCATTGCTGGCTAGGGGATTGTTATGGGTCGACGCACTCAATTCAGCAAATAGGTTTTGATATTGAAATCTCCAGATTCGGGTATTTAGTTTAAGAAAAAAATATTCTTGCGCATAATCTGATAAAAACAAAGAGCGTACACCGTCGCCGATAAAATGTGATCCATGGCCCAGCTGCATATGAAAGTGTTTACTCACTTTGATGCCAAGTTGCGCATTACTAATAAAAAAATCATACCCTCTGGGTTTATACAATGAATTTTTTAAGAGCAATTTGTAGAAGCCTGCGCCGGGTAATGCGTAATTTTTTTCTATTTTGTTTCGAAAAAAAGTAGGCACCGAAATTTGATTTTCAAGAATGGTACTTTGGACATAGACTTTGTCATCGAGACCCATTCTAAGATCCACGCCGCGCTGATTAGCAATGACATTATCCTGATGGAATAGTTCTCGACCTGCTTGCAGATTCAATATCGGGTTAGCCCGTAAATAAAAATCCTTATTGTTGACTTCGATCGCGTGGGCGGGTGATCTATAGAAGTAGGTAAGAAAAGGTTTTGCCGAAGGATGATAATTGATCAATCCACCCGTGGAATCCTTACTTTCCTCCTGATAATAAAATATTTTATTACTATCGATGTATTGTACTTGATCTTGCAAGACTGCTGGGGAGTTCAAAGACCAGGTCCATTCATTATTTTCATTAGCTATATATCGTATCGTAGTTTCGTCCTTTGCTTCAATCTTATTATTTTGTTGCCAATAGACGATCAAATCAATGATATCTTTTCGATAATAGGGCTTGATCGTGCGATGAAAAAATGAAGGAGTGCCATATTGAATACAGAGTCGATCGACATAGTATTCCTGATCGGAGCCTATGGGTATCATAGTACTTTGAGCCAGACTTGCCTCCAAACTACTCAGGACAAATAAACAGGAGATCCACTTCATATAGTGTCTACGCTTTGAATTCTAATAGTTTTTGTGCAATGGTTTCTTTAAATCGTTGTTCTTCATTCCATAAAAAATTCACCTCGACCGGTAGTACAAACATCGGCATTTTATGTTCAAGGATATAATCGCGATGTAAACTAAGTCGAGTCGCATCTTTTTCGGTAGTCATGATGAGCTTATCCGGCCCTGGCAGTGCATCAAATTGACGCTTCATCTGTCCGAGATCATAATTACTATACCAATGATGGTCTGAGAATGAAAAAATTTGTACGTGAGCGACACGTTGTTTTAAATAATGTTCCAAGTAATCCGTATTGGCAATGCCAGAAATTAATAAGACTTGAGTCGCATGACGCCAACGGTATCGATATTCGGATTTGAAGATAAAGTACGGTAGTAAATATCTATATTCTGTAAAAAATAAAGACTGATGAGGCTTAATATTAATCGCTGAGATCAATGAGGCAGCTTGGGGCTGCGTCAAATCCGGTGGGCATTTGGTCACGATGATCATATCAGCACGCGTATAGCTTGACCGCCACTCTCGCAATCGACCGGATGGCAATAGGTAATCCTGTGTGAATGGCGCCTCATAAGCAGTCAGTAAAATATTGATATAGGGCTTTACACTTAAATGCTGAAAGGCATCATCTAATAATATAGCGCGGGTCTGAGGGTATGCTTTTAAAAGATAAGGTATTCCTAATGGTCTGTTTTCAGCTACTGCAACAGGTACATCAGGAAATTTTAAGAGAAACTGATAAGGCTCATCACCGATCATTTTGACCGATGGATGTTCCTGTCCAAGTTGAAAGCCGGTAGACTCTCTTTTATATCCTCGGCTTAATATGGCGACTGGAATATACTCTTTGAGCCAGGTGACTAAGTATTCTATATGTGGTGATTTACCCGTACCACCGATACTGAGGTTACCTACGCTGATGACAGGGATGTCAAACTTGACCGGTCTTAATATTTCTTTTTTATATAACAAGTTGCGTACCGATACACTGAGACCATACAAAAAAGATAGTGGAGACAATAAAATTTTGAAGAGGTAGTTTCTAATCACGTAATGGAGTTAAGGTTTGTGTGCCCAATACTGCAAATAAGGCATTTTTTTTCGAATAGTATTTTGAAAATTTAAATCTAATGAAATATCCTTTTTATCTATAAAATCCCATAGCCACCCCGCCATCCACATTTAAAGCATTTCCAGTAGATTTGTTGAGTAAGCCACTTACATAAACGTAAGCTGCATTGGCGATATCTTCCGGAAGAATGATCTCGTGTAACAATGTACGTTTTGCATAATAGGCAGGGAGTTCTTCTACCGTGACACCATAAGCCTTAGCACGACCTTCAGCCCAGCCTCCAGACCAGATATTACTACCTGCAATTACAGCATCGGGATTGATCATATTGACTCTGATTTTATCAGTGCCAAGTTCTGCGGCCATCAATCTCGATAGATGGGCTTGTGCTGATTTTGCAGAACCATATGCTGCGTTATTAGGGCCAGCGACTACGGCGTTTTTAGAGACGATATTGATAATATCACCACCTATATTTTGTTTTTTAAGTATTGCTATCCCTTGCTGTGAAACCAAAAATTGTCCTTTGACTAAAATGTCATAAAGCTTATCCCAATCTTCTACGGTATGATCGGTTATCGGTTTGGATATACTGATCCCCGCATTGTTGACTATAATATCCAATCCACCAAAAGCCATGATTAGCTCGTCGTAAGCTGATTGGATAGATGCCATAGCTGTGACATTAAGGGTCGTAGAAGTAATCACATCTTTACCGAATAATGCAGTGAATTCTTTAGTAGCCTCTGCCAATCGCTCAGGATGAATGTCGTTCAATATAATACAAGCACCCTCCTCAGCAAATTTCTTAGCAATGGCTTTTCCTATACCTCCGGCAGATCCAGTGATCAATGCTATTTTCCCACTTAATGCTTTTGGCCTAGGCATACGTTGTAATTTAGCTTCCTCTAGCAACCAGTATTCTATATTAAATGCCTCTTGTCGAGGCAGAGCAGTATATGATGATATAGCTTCAGCGCCTTTCATGACATTGATTGCATTGATATAATACTCACTAGCCAGTCGTGCAGTAGTTTTGTCCTTGGCAAAAGTAAACATGCCTATACCCGGATAAAGCAAAACTACGGGATTGGGATCTCTCATGGCAGGGCTATCGATATGTCTGCAAGTATCATAATAGGATGCATACATCTGGCGATAAGATTCAAAGGCTGGTATTAATTTTTCTTTGATGACTGCTATATTACTGAGATCTTCAACAGCATCCAGAGGCAGCACCAAGGGGCTGATTTTTGTTCGCAAGAAATGATCAGGACAAGAAGTGCCCATAGGAGCCAATCGATCAAGATCATTGGAGTTTACAAATTCCATGATCCGATCGTCATCACTAAAGTGTCCTACCATAGGTCGGTGTGAAGAACAGAACCCTCGTAATATCGGAGCAATGGCGATAACTTGTTTTTTTCTGATCGCAGCATCAGGGGCAGACTTTTTTATTCCTCCAAATACTTTTTTATTCGTTGAAATATTTTTTTCTAAATACAAAGCACAAGCCGCTACCACTTGTAAGGTATTGATATAACTTTCATAGGAAGTATCACCCCAGGTAAATAATCCATGTGAACCTAGCATGATACCCTTAAGTGTAATCCCTTCTTGAAGACTAGTCTCCAGGCAAGCCCGCAGTTTCAATCCCAGATCAAATCCGGGCCTTTGCCATTCGACCCATCCTATCTGTCCTTTAAACAACTCCTGCGTAATGCCTTTACCATCTTTTGCGGCAGCCATAGCTATGGCAGCATCAGGATGCAAGTGGTCGATATGTTTAAAAGGAAGGAATGCATGTAGTGGGGTATCAATAGATGGAGCTTTGGAGTCCAGATCATAGATACAATGATTGAATAATGCGACCATCTCATCTTCCCGGGGTAAACCCGGATATACTTTTTCTAATGCCAACAATCGATCCAAGTATAACGCTGCACAGCCAGATTTTTTTAATGTACCGATATCACCGCCTGACCCTTTGATCCATAGCACTGGTACAGAGGCGCCAGAGATAGGGTCTTTGTCTACGATTTTTACAGAAGTATTTCCACCACCGTAATTCGTCAGTCGAAGATCAGCGCCCAGGAGATTAGATCGATAGATGAATAAGGCTACTTCATCATTTGCCATGCTCTCTGCTTTCGACTTATCCCAAAGGTAACTTACGTGATTAAATTGCGTATGGTCATTCATATGGAGCAAAAATAGGTAATAGACCCTGATATTCTGATCAAAGATTAAAAAGGGTATATTGCTTAATTTTTTACATTGCTACATTAGTAAAGAAAATTTTGATTTTACAAAGCTATATGATTGACTTTTAGCAATAATCTCAAGCCTTTGGTTCCCCTGGTAGCTTATTGACTTCTAAAATGGTTTTAATATCTTAATTTTTTACAGTAGAGGGAACCTCTCGCCTGGTATGGTGCTTAATTTTTTATATTGGAACATTAGTAAATAAAATATTTGTTTAATAAAGTAATAGTGATAGACTTTTAGCAATAAACCCAAGACTGGGGTTCCCTCTTGGTCTGCGATTCAAGGGGTCAGGTCCGACGACTCTAACGAGCGGCAAAGCCTATCGGACTCCGTTGGAGGGGATACACTGATATTTGAAAATATATTGAATCCAATAAACAATTACAGAATGACTTTAATTAATAATTAAAAGTTGAGACCAGGGTCCCATCTAAATTGGTGGGCAGTGAGGCAGAATCACCAAAGAAGCATTCTATAATAAAATCTTCAAAAAAGGAAATCCGCCATACGCCC
>JAYSTG010000353.1:0-3828 GCA_043719965.1 Saprospiraceae bacterium
ATTTAACTTTAATTCGCCAATAGAAATATTTAATCAGAAAGTTGCATTTGTGACTTGAATCCAGCTTTTAGTAAATTGTTTGTTAAGGATATTTACACATTAAAACTTGTAGCTGATTTGGTTACGATATCAGCATGTGAGTCCAACAAAGGAGAATTATTAAGATCTGAAGGAATTCTTTCTATTTTAAGAGCTTTTATTTTCTCCGGCGCAAAAAGTGTCGTTTCTTCGATATGGAAAGTAGATGATAAACAAACTTCTGAGTTAATGATTTTATTCTATCAAAACCTTAAAAAGGGAATACCCAAAAATTTGGCTTTATCCTTTGCAAAGAATGAATACAGAAAGAAACATATTAATGATGGCTACGCTCATCCATTTTATTGGTCTGGTTTTGTTTTAAATGGAAATATTGGCTCATTTTCATTTAAATAATTCGGGATATAAAAGCATTAAAGATTTAATGCTATTATTATATGAATGAGATTTGTTTTTTAAAATCTTGGCCGATAAGAAATTAAATTGTTCTTTGTCAAATGTATAGTTAGCAAGACTAACCATTAATATATTCCATTCAATTTCGTCATTGTTGATATCAGGATTGTTTAAAAGTATATTAAATTGGTCTTTAGCATCGGTGAATCGTTTAAGCTTAAATAATGAGAGCGCGTAAACCTTCTTGGCGGTAAGGAAATAATTATCTGATTCACTTATTTGTATAGTATAATTTATTGCGGTTCGGAAATTGTTTTGCGCATAAGCGTCTATTGCTTTTTCAATAATAATGAGGTTAATGTTTGTTGTATCAATATATCTTAGCGTAATCATATCTTTATTGAACTCATTTATATTTCGATATGCGTATAATTCATACAGCTTACTATTCAATTGACTTATTTGGTTTGTCGAATCTAAAATGACTTTAAAGTCTAAGTTCATATTTAATGAATCTACGTAGTGAATTTTATCTTTTACTTTCTCTTGTTGAAATTTAGGTTGACTTGAATAAATAATTTTATAAATTAAAAACACCGCAAATATGAACGAAAGGATAAAAAACATGATTTTAAGATATCGAGATCTGGTATACGTATTCTTGATTGGTACTAATTTTGAAGAATAAGCAACATTCTTAAAGAGTCTTTTTTCAGAAGATAAAGAGGATATCATGAGTTCGTGAAGCCTTATTTTTTCCATCCAATCTGGATGCAACTTTAACTCAGCTTCAAATATATTGAGCTCCTCCGGTGACATCTTATTCAACACGTACCGCTCTATATTATCATCTATTAATTCTTCATTCATTAGACCAAATTAATTCTTTATACAATGGGTCACTTTGTACCATTTTAAATAGTCGTTGTTTACAATCATATTTCTTTTTTCTTATATTTCCCTCTGTAGTACCAAGTAATTGGGCAATTTCAAGAGCAGATTTTTTATTTTCAAAAATCCATTCTATCAATTGACGGCATTCTGGAGAGATCAAGGCAATCTTTTTATTAAGGAGTCTTTCCCTCTCTGCATTTAATAGCTCATCTTCAAGGCTCACGACATTGTTTATATTATCAACAAGATCGATTAATCCTACATGTGAATGCTTGTTTCTACGAAGTATCTTACTCCATTGAAAGAGACAAATCTGAGTCAGGTAAGACTTAAATGAACCTTTGTCAAGTATGATCAGTGATTTTCTGAGTTTTTCATGAATAGCTTCAAGAGCAATCATAAATATGTCTTCTGCCTCTTCTTTTCTGGCGCCTCTTTGAGCGAGGATATTGATTATAAAGTGCTGATACTGTGCACAAATATGTTTAATGACCAATTCATCTCCACGACGGATACCATCCAGAAGTGCTTCATTATCGGAGAAGATAGTTGTGGTCATCTAACAAATTTAAGTTGAATAAAGGTAGAAAAAGATTTATTGTTCTTGTAACGAATCCTACTAAAAAGGTATATAGCTCATAGATAATAAATTTATTTCATTTCAGATTCGATTAAGATGGTTAAGAGAGGTCAATTGGAAAAAATTGCACTTCCCAGTAAGAAGGGCTTTTATTATTTTAAGATTACAGATATTGTATATTTTCAATCTGATGGAAATTTCTGTTTTTGCTACTCCGCTAATGGCCAAAAGCATTCTATTAATCTCATGCTTAAGGACATTGAAAGTAGACTTGGAAGAGAGGGTTTTTGCCGCATTCATCACTCATACCTTATCAACCTGTATCATCTAGAACGATTTAATAAGATAGATGGAAATTATGTTCAATTGTCAACAACCTTAGAACTGCCTGTATCAAGAGCAAAAAAGAGTGAGCTCATGAAGATGGTAGGTATGTAAATAATTTAATAGTCTTTCCTTGACAATAGTTTTATTTAGCCAGCGAAGCTTTTTTTGCGATTAGATCAAGAGCAATTAAAGGAAAAAAGGCTCAATGTTATCGAGATTTTGATACAAATAAACCGGGCAAAGAAATGATTTAAGAAGAACTTATTACGCATGGGTAATACTCAAATGCATAAAAAGAGCAATTATATTTTGTTACCAATAATTTTTTTGCTTAATATTTTATCCTTTAATCTACAGGTAATCAGATGCATACCCGTAGTTAGTCCCATGTGTGTAGTAGAATGATAAAATTTCAGTTCACCATGACTAAACAAAGGAGTCAATTATCTACCAAATTAAACCCCATATCCACCCAAACCTACCAACTATCACATTTTAAAAAAGAATATTAATCAGCTAATTATTTTTATGGACACTCTCAAATTGAGATGAATGCAGGTCAAAAAAGCATAAACTATATCCTTAAACCTTAAAACAAAACATTTTAAACATGAAAACGCAATTCAAACTTTCACTCATCCTAGCAGCACTCCTCCTGATCGCCGCCTGTACCCACGACACCGTATTAACTGACGATACTCCGACCGCACCATCTGAAATCAAACAATGGAAACCTAGCGACGGACTTAAAAAATTTATCCCACAAGAATATCTAGCGAATATCAGGGCAGAAGACCTCAACTACATAGAAAGAGAACTACTAGGTGATCAATCACTGGAAGTGCGACACCAGGAAGTCCATATCGCTGCTGGCACGACCAATAAATTAGCAGCCGCAATAGCAGCTGCTCAGTATGGTGAAGTAATCGTGCTAGACCCCGGCGATCATTTTGAGACTGGTACTGTGGTCATCAATAAGCCAGTGGCTATAGTGGGGTATGGAGCTAATCTTATTTTTAGTAATACACCTCTGCCGACTACTTCAAATAATTTTCTTGCAGGGTTGCATTTTAAAAATGGATCGGAAATCAGTACTGTTCGCGGTGTAACATTTAAAGGAAAGGATGCTATACCAGGGTTGGCTATTTTTATTGATCAGGTAGATCAAATAAAGATTTTAGAAAATACTTTTGAAAACTGGCATTCCTCCATATTTGTATACGATGGTGATTATAGTACGATCTGGAGGAACAAAGTACACTGCAATCGGAGCTGGCTACAAGGTCTCGCTCCGGATGCATATGGCATTGTGTTTTCCGACGGAAGACAAAACCTCGTCATTCAAAATGAAATAGATGGTGGCTTATTCGGTATCTGGACGGGAGGAGCACAAGGAACTGATTTTCACAATAAAACCACTCAATGTCTATACGGACAAATATTATGTAAAGTGCCGGCTGGTGCATTTGCATCGGGAGGCACGGTGGTGGCGACTAAAGGTACGACCAGTCATTGGCTGGCCAATTACAACACCTCCAATAACAATTTTGCTGCGGGCTATTTAGTCATCGATGGAGCACACCACAATTTAT
>JAYSTG010000354.1:0-10809 GCA_043719965.1 Saprospiraceae bacterium
ATGGATAAAAAAAATAAAGAGCATAATTAATAGCATTTTTATTAGATCGGTTTTTCACCAATTCTTAAGTAAGCCCTACAAATTCTTTCAGTGATAAAATATTGAATAGTAGCAACTTATCTTTACACTTTCTATGCTGAGTCTAAAGGAATCAAAGTATATTTTTTGCCTGAAAGCAATAAAAATGCAGTGGCAGAGCATGCCTTAGGTATGCTGTTTTGAGTGGAGATAAAAGCAATTCTAAATTTAGAAGATGTGCATCTTACACAGGCAATAAATTATTTAGAAGCATACAATTTAGAAATTGGCTTGCTAATTAATTTTGGTGCGAAAAAGTTTACAATTCAAACAACTCAGTAATTCAAAATTTAACAAATCAGGTGTATCATAAAAATCAAATTTAATCAACAGTTCAGACAAGATGCCCAAAACCCCCTCACTCCACCTTCACCACCTTCACCACTGCCTCCACAACACCTTTATGCATCAGCCTCAAAAAATATATCCCTACTGGAAGTGGAGCTTGTATGATCAAGCTCGAATGGTTTTTTAATACCACCGTTTCATAAGCCAACCTCCCAACATAATCTACTAGGTGAATTTTGCGGTCTACCCCTGAAGGTATCACTGATATATTTAATTGGTGTTGCCATGGGGAAGGGTACGCTTGAATGAATGAAAAGTTCGGACTATTATCTATAGCCGTAGTTCCATTGCCTTCGATGATTGAAAATCCGTCTATAGCGAATTCTAATATATTGCGAGGGTCTGCACTTAGCGGCTCAGAAGCTTCAAATACTACGCGGATATTGGACAGGCTTTTAAGCTTAGACTTATCGATGGGCAATTGATATTCATTCCAGGATGATTTATTATGTGGGATGGAATCTAAAGTCAAAGTATCGCTATCCGACCACACATATACTTTAAAACTACCGTTTGCCTTGATTGTATCAATTGTGTTAATACTTGTAGTCCATGCATAAAAGTCAAGGCTTGGTTTTTGAAATAATGACAAATCGATAATAGGAGATACTAATCGAGTAAACCCCCCATCTACATCATCTCCGGTAGAAGCAGTACTACCATTGCCAGTCACCATACATTGATCACCAATATCATGGGGTATATCCAATTCAGGATTTATTGTTTTCTCTCGGATATAAGATCCTCTGGGTTCGGCACGACCCCATACCCCTCTTATATTGGGTGAAGAACTATTTGCAGTCCAGCTATAATCAAACACAAAATTATCTTCATAACCCCGTTCAAGTTCAATGATCAAATTTTGATCAGCAATATAGGATTTTGTGGGAATAATTTTATATCGATACCCCCAAGTGCCTGCATAGAATTGCCAATTGCCTTCGCGAATGGAATTTTCACTTTTACCTTCCTCATTCGTATTAATTATAATGGTTTCACCAGGTCTACTACATCTTATCTGTGCATTGACTATTCCTATTTTGGTCACTGCATCAATTACAGTTAATTTTAAACCTATTGATTTGAGCGGCCTCAATAGGACATCCGCATTGGAAACTTTACCTGTTTCTAAGTTTAAGGTCATGGTTTTTGATTCGTAATCAGAGCGCGAAAAAGTCACTTGGACATTACCTGTAAAAGGCCCTCCTGATTTAAAAGTACCGTCTGCAATACTTGATATTTGTTGGAATGGATCTACCTCAATTTTTACTATTGCATTTGCAATCGCTTGGCCTGTGATGGAATCTTTTATAAGACCTTTGATGTAACTTGCTTTTTTATACATGGGTTTTACTACAAATAATCCAAACTCAATATCAGAGGCAAGAATATTTCCAGATGGTAAATAAGGATACACACCCCAACATCCGTGAAAATCTCCTTCCCCGGCCGGATAAGTATCGTAGGATCCCACCTCGACTAGATGAGTGGGGTCATTGGCATCTACTATAGTGAATCCATCGGTGTAGTATGAAGTAATCACATTTCCTCGATGATAATATGTATTGTGAGGAATGGTATTACGGATCTGCGTCGTCCTGCTTCGATATCGATCTAACAATGTGATATTACCTAAATCACTGACACGATAAGATTCTACATAGGCATTGGCTCTTTCGTCCGTCGTGAAAGCATATTGTCCATCATCGGATAACCAGATATTGTGTGTAAATGCATTACCGGTACGTTGATTAGCAAGTTTCTTGGGTTTGGTTTTGTCTTTTAAATCCCATACCGTAAACTCGCCTGCAATGATATCGGCCGACCAAAAAGTATCATTTCTAGCGAAGGCATCATGGGTATAATTTGGATTGAATATTCCGACAAATTCAGGTATATCCGCATTTTTGTTTACATCTAAAATGACTACCCCTTGATGCAGATTACTGCCAGTAAGGTAACAGTAACCTTTTTCATCGATAAATAAATCATGTGCTCTATTGATAAAATCTGTTTTGGAAATATTTAAAATTTTATCATCCACTTTAATAGGTGGCTTCCAGAATGTAAATGTAAGATTGGTTGGTGCCTGTGCCATATTGATGATCAATACTCCATCAGCACCACGATCCGCGACCACATATATTCTATCCTTCCATGACTTGATCTCACGCCATGAACTCAACACACCCGGTATATGTTGAAGCAAGACTGGTTTTCTACCATCAGTAACATCAAATACGCTCGTACCGGTGACACGACCAATAATCGCATACTCCCTCCCGCTCGAATCTGAATATCCCCAGATATTAGCACAATCGTCGGCAAATCGAACATTAGATAATAGCTCAGTATTATAGTTCTGACTAAAACTCTTTAAGCAAGTCAATGCAAAGAGTAGGATTAAAAATCTCATGTATTATATTAATTATTTTTTCACTAACATCACAGTTAAACGGCTTATGCAGATCAATTCGTTTGTTTCATCTCGTATTTCTATATTCCAGATATGCAAGGTGTGACCTATTTTTATAGGCGTAGCCATACCAGTCACTATTCCTGCACTTACAGATCGTATGTGATTAGCATTGATTTCGATGCCTACTGGATAAGTGTTAGGGGAGTCTATATATAATGAAGAACCCACACTACCTAACGTTTCAGCTAGAGCTACGGATGCTCCGCCATGCAAGAGCCCCATCGGTTGCATTGTTCTATGATCTACAGGCATGGTGGCCTTGATCCAATGATCTCCCAGTTCTGTGATTTGTATACCTAAAGACACGGAAAGCGTATTCAATGATCGTTCACGAAGATCCTCGACGGTCGGCCTGAATTTAAAAAATGGAATCATGAAGCTTCAAAGGTAGTGCTTATTGTGAAAGGTTAGAATCCACATATTGCAAGAGATTGGACCACTGGTTTATTCGGTAGGTCGGCCATCCAAGCGGTTTCCACCAGGTCCATTGTCGTTTGGCATAGTTTCTGGTATGTTGTTTTATTTTTAAAATAGTCTCTGTCTTACTGGTGGCGCCATCAAAATGTTCAAACCATTCGGTATAACCCACTGTTTGAAGGCTTTTGAGATGCTTTAATGGGTATAGCAGGAGGGCTTCTTGTTCCAATCCGGATTTGACCATTATATCTACGCGCTCTTCTATTTTTTTATAAAGTCGATCACGATCTTCATCTATAAATAATTTGACTATACCAAATGGTCGTTGCTTTACCTGGCTAGATTTGAGAGCTGAAAATGTGGTTCCTGTTTGTAAAATGACTTCTAAGGCTCTGCTTAGTCGCCGAGGATTTTTTTGGTCTACAGTGGAATAATATATAGGATCTAAAGCAGATACTTTTGACAGTAGGCCTTTTAATCCGGTGGCCTTATAGATATCTTCGACTTCATTTTTTATAGATGGATGGATATCAGGAAATTCATCCAATCCTTCTATTAATGCTCGAATATAAAGGCCTGTTCCACCTACCATAATGGCACTATTTTTTTTTCGAAATATGTCATCCAATGTTTGTAGAGCTTGAGTTTCATATTTTCCGGCATTATATTCTTCATGGATTGAAACATGTCCAATTAAATGGTGCGTAATTTTACGAAGTTCCTCGTTACTAGGTTTATTTACACCGATATTCAACTCCTTAAAAATCTGTCTACTATCCGCATTGATAATTTCAGTATTCAGATGCAAAGCTAGGTCTATAGCTAAGGCGGATTTGCCTACTCCAGTAGGACCACCAATTATTATTAAGGTCTTATTCTGTGACGAATTCATTAGATTTAGGATGAAAGTAATATTTTTGAGCTTTTAGTGATATGTAAAACATGCTGTATTTTATTATTCGTCCTTTAGTCAGGTTTACTTTAAGAATCTTCTTTAGCAAAATCCATCTCCATCATATTGAGCGGATACCACTGGATAGACCAGTGTTGATCGCTAGCAATCATCCAAGCGCATTTTTAGAAGCATGTGTTTTGGCAACCCATTTCCCCAAATCATTGCATTTTTTAGTGCGGGGAGATATTTTTATAAACAAGTTTATTGTAAAGCTCCTTGTTCAATTACATCTTACTCCAATCTACAGATCTGCAGATGGGTTTAAAAATCTTCGAGCCAATGAAGGCACTTTTAGTGCCTGTCATCGACGACTGCAACATAAGGAAATCATTGTAGTCTATGCAGAGGGTAATACAACCCAGGAAAAAAGATTGAGACCGATTCAAAAAGGATTGGCTAAAATAGCTTTCGGTGCGCTTGAAACTTATCCACAACTGGACTTGTGTATAGTCCCCCTTGGGATCAATTATACGCATCCCAATGATTTTAGGAGTGAGGTTTATGTCGAGGTTGGCGATCTGATCGAGGTAAAGCAATTTTACTCGCTAGACAAGACAGATACAATTAAATCTATTAATGAGTTGACTCAAGCTGTAGAAATTGCAATGAAACCACTCGTTTTGCACATTGATCGTAATGAAGACTTGCCTTTGGCAGAACAATTATGGAGTATTGAAAAAGCTAAAGCCAATAAAACTTTTTGGCCGGTAGTCGATCGTTCAGGATCAAGATTTAGGGCAGACAAAATAATAAGTGAACAGGTCAATGCCATGGAGGCCACAGAAAAAAAAATCTTGAATGAGCTGCTTCACCAGAAGATGAGTGCCATCCCTGATTCCGGATTATTACTGTGGACGCCTGTAGCCTGGATAGGAAAAATGGTCAATATTTTGCCGTTATGGCTGGGTTATTTGTTGACAAAATCCGCAGTTAAGCGGATTGAGTTTTTTGCCTCGGTGTTAGTGGGAGCAACCATGTTTTTGTACCTCATTTATATGATATTACTAGCTATTGTAGGATATCAATTGGGGGTCCATCCACTTTGGAGTGTCACTTTTGTATTAGCGACAGGGCTGCTATATCTATATTACCTGCATCGAAAAGAACGGCAAAACGCAGCAAAATTGCAAGCTGTGGAGGTGCCCATTCCGGAGAATAGTTAACATATATTTAAGGTTTTCTTAATTTGTGATTTGCACCTAACCACCACTTTATTGTATTAAATTTGCAAAAATTATTCACTTATAAATCGATATTAAAAATGAAAAGAATCAGTTTATTAGCACTCTTATTCGTAATGAGTGTAATTATGATGAATGCTCAAGTCAGGACCCCAGCAGCTAGCCCAGGAGCTAAAACAGAGCAAATGGTTGGTTTGTCTACTATCTCTTTAGACTATAGTCGCCCAAGTGCTAAAGGAAGAAAAGTATTTGGAGAGCTTGTTCCTTTTGGACAATTGTGGCGTACAGGAGCAAATCAAGGCTCTAAAATTACCTTCAGTGATGATGTAAAAATCAATGGTAAAGAAATTAAGAAAGGAAAATATTCTTTATTCACTCTCCCTGGTGAAATGGAATGGTCTATTATTCTACACAAAGATGCTGCACTCAATGTACCGGGTGGTGATGGATATAAAGTAGAAGATGAAGCTATTCGTTTTGCTGTAAAACCTTCCAGGATGGCTAACTTAAAAGAGTCATTTACCATTGATTTGGATAATGTCAAAGATAATGGTGCAGACCTTTCTTTGTCTTGGGAGTACACAAAAGTTACATTTAATATCGATGTCAATACAGACTCGAAAGTAATGGCAGGAATCAATACGGCTATGGCTGGACCGAGTGCTGGAGATTACATGGCTGCCGCAAACTACTATATGAATACAGGCAAAGACATCAATAAGGGTGTAGAATGGGCTGCTAAAGCTGTGAGCATGGGTTCTAATCAATTTTTCAATCTACGCGCTTATAGTTTGATCTTGGCTAAAGCTGGTAAATATCCTGAAGCCATAGCTGCTGCTAAAGAATCATTGACAAAGTCACAAGAGGCTAAAAACAACGATTACATCAAAATGAATGAAACCTCCATCAAAGAATGGATGGCAATGAAAAAATAATAATAGATAGTATTATTCATATTAGAAAAGGCTGGCAACTCCTGTTGTCAGCCTTTTTCGTTTTCAACTTATCCTATACGGATCAAACCTTTCTTTGGATTTGCAATAGGATAGTTTTTTTTTATTCATAAATAATAAATCAGAATATTAATAAACTTTAGATCCAAACCAGCTATCCAGTCGTAAGTAGGAGAAACAATTCATAAATATGAAATATTTTTCCAAAACTCCTATTACGCTCAGGAATCAACCTTGGTTGATTTTTGTACTCTGGATCACTTCAATGATTCCTGTACTGGCCAGCAGTCATCGCGAGGCGCCACTTATCGCAAATGACCCTCTGGCTGACAATACTGATTTGTATGCTTTCCGTAGTCCGGATAACCCGGATATGATTACCATCATAGCCAATTATATCCCTGCCGAATTGCCTTATGGTGGTCCAAACTATTATACGTTTGGTGAAAATATTCGATATGAAATCCATATTGATAACGATGTGTCTAAACCTGGAGATGAGATCGTCTATCGATTTGAATTCAAGAGAGTCAATGAAGACCCAACCACCTTCTTCAACATTCGCCTAGGTAAACAAAATATCAAGGCTACTTACACCATGAGTCGATCGATCGATGGTGGCAAAACATTTGCAGTTGTTATCAATAATGGTATCGTGCCTCCTGCAAATATAGGACCACGGTCTATTTCCTCACCGGTAGGCTTGAATACAAGTTATGAAGCACTGATCACCGGTGCGATCATGACTTCGAGTACTGGTGAAAAAGTGTTTTGTGGCCCTGCCGATGATCCATTTTATGTTGACCTCGGTGGCATCTTTGATCTGGGCAATAGCCCTCGTCAAGACAAAAAAAATCGAGATGGTGTCGCCAAATTAAACGTGCATAGTATAGCTATACAGATACCAATTGCCATGTTGTTGAAATCAGGAGTCAACCCTGTCCCTACTTCAATATTAGATGCAAATTTCGTCATCGGTGTGTGGGCTTCTGCAAGTAGAAAATCAATGCGTACACTCGGTGCCAAAGGTGAAGCTCCGACTTTTAGCGGTGATTGGGTACAAGTTTCAAGATTAGGCATGCCATTGACGAATGAAGCTGTGATCCCACTCAAAGACAAAGATTATTGGAATGCGATCACTCCATACGATGATTTCATTGACACCAAGATGGATGAATATTTCTTCAATCCTGAGCTCGGCCTTTATATGGATGACGCTCAGTTCGGTGGGGCAGTACCTAGTTTCAGTCCTTTGCGTATACAACGAAATAGTCTTCAAGGCTTTGATTTCGGTAATGGAAAAAATGGCTTGTATGGTTTAAAGGGTAACCCAGCCTTGGCAGGCACTGCCTTAGATGATGCTGTCTTTGGAACTTTATTATTACCCGGCCCTGGCAAACCAAGGTCTGTAGATCTTTGGCCGATATTTCATACCGGCGTACCCAATGTCATACCCTATCAATTAGCTACAGGTAAAAACGGTAACCCATTAGCAGCAGGTAAACCTTTTATAAATAATTTCCTCCCGAATGGTGGGGATATGTTGCGATTGAATATGGCTACTCCGGTTACTCCTCGCAATGATCCTAAATTTAGTCCACTGGGTATCATATCTGCCGCAGTATTAGGTCTTACAGACCCAGCTTATAATGCAAATAAAGACCTTCAATCAATTCCTAATATGGACGGATTCCCTAACGGGCGTCGCCTAGAAGATGATGTTACTCGTATAGAATTGCAAGCCGTAAGTGGAATTGCATTGGCAGCCATCGGACTTTGGTATGACGATTATACCGCAGGTGGGGCCAATCCTGTGACCGCAAAACTGCTCAATGTGCTTTCCTACTCGACAGGTGTAGAGAAAAATGACAAACCTTTCAAGGCGAATTTTCCATATGTAGCCAGTCCTTGGAGTGGAACAGAAATTCAATAAATAACTTAACCCACGATTAAATTAATAATTGATTATGAAAAAATATTTATTATTCATACTTGCCTTGGTGGTGACGGTTGCAACCTATGCATCTTCACACCGCGAAGCACCTATGATTGCTGATGATCCATTGGCAGATAATGTAGATCTCTATGCATTCAGATCTCCCGGCAATATGATTACGGTCATTGCTACTTATGTGCCTGGCCAGTTGCCTCAGGGCGGACCTAATTATTACAATTTCGGTACTAATATTCGATATGAAATACATATCGATAACAATACTAAGACCAAAGGGGATGACCTCGTGTATCGATTTATATTTTACCGAATCGATGAAGATCCTTCTACTTTTTTCAATATCCGACTAGGTAAACAGAATCTAAGGATGTACTACGACCTGGAAAAAAGTGATAATGGTGGTAGAAGTTTTGTAAAAATTCTTGCAAGCGGATCTGTGGCTCCACCGAATATTGGTGAGCGATCTATCTCTTCTCCAGTTGGATTGAATACGACCTATCAAGCATTGATGAAAAAAGCCATTCGTCATACGCATACAGGTGAGCAGGTATTTGTTGGTCCATCAGATGATCCATTTTTCGTCGATCTAGGAGGAGTATTTGATTTAGGCGATGCTCCTCGTCAGAATGGAAAATCTATCGATAATCTAGCATGCAAAAATGTAAGTACCATCGCAATCCAAATTCCTATTTCGTATTTATTGAATAATAATGCAGCTCGAACGCCCAGTTCTATTTTAGATCCAAACTATGTGATCGGTGTATGGGCTTCAGCGAGCAGACGAAAAATCTCGACCCTGAGTCCAGGTGCTAAGAAACATTCCGGCGATTGGGTACAAGTTTCTAGATTAGGAATGCCATTGACCAATGAAGCCGTGATTCCAATAGCTCATAAAGATTATTGGAATTCAATTACTCCATATGATGAAATTAAGGATACTTTATTGGATCGATATTTTTACAATCCGGAATTGGCACTCTACATGGATGATAGTCTATTTGGAGGTGCAGTTCCTTCGTTTTCAAAACTTAGAATTCAACGAAAAAGCCTGGGATCATTTGATTTTGGTAATGGTAAAGATGGACTTTATGGTTTAAAAGGAAATGTTGCTTTAGCGGGTACAGCATTAGATGATGCAGTTTTTGGTACACTATTATTACCTGGCCCTGGAAAACCAAGATCCGTAGATCTCTGGCCGATATTCCACACAGGAGTCCCTAATGTGATACCTTATCAATTGGCTACCGGAAAAAATGGTAATCCCTTAGCTGCTGGTAAGCCATTCATCAATAACTTTTTACCCAATGGTGGAGATATGTTGCGATTGAATATGGCAGTACCAATGACTCCGAGAGAATCTCCTGAATTTAGTTCGTTGGGATTGATAGCAGCAGCTGTTTCAGGACTTACCGATCCTAAGTACAATTCCAATACCAATATTGAATTCATACCTAATATGGATGGTTTTCCGAATGGCCGCCGATTGGAGGATGATGTGACTCGAATAGAATTACAGGCAGTATCAGGAGTTGCACTTGCCGCAATAGGATTATGGTATGATGATTTTATGACAGGTCAAAGCCCTGTAACGCCTAAATTGGTCAATGTATTATCATATAAAACTGGAGTTGAAACTAATGATGCTTCCTTCAGACCTAATTTCCCATTCATTGCTATGCCATGGTCCGGCGATGGTAAATGCGGAGGAGAATTAGTGTCTGCTCCCGCTCCCCAGGCTATTGCAAGCACATCAATGTTAGGCTTGTCCATTCGTTCGGTTTCTAGTCCCAAAACAAAATTCCAAGCGATAAACTATCCTAATCCATTCAAAGTTCAAACCCAGATACAAGTCGAGATCGAAGAAGCAGGTAAGTATACCTTACAAGTATTTGATATCAATGGTCGCAAAGTGCAGCAATTGTATAATGGCAATTTGGATAGGGGAGTGCACTCTTATGGATGGGGCAGCGATGGAAATATCGTACCTGGACAATATTATATGCAAGTCACTAATCATCGTGATAATACATCCCAAGTATTAAAATTGAATAAAATTTAACTAATCTTTTTAACCGCCACTAACGCTAAGGGCATAAAACAAATTTGTTTTGTGCTCTTGGCCCTAGGTGGTAACAATCTAAAATCTATGAAATCTAACATTTTAGGTATCCTCTGCTTGCTCAGCATGATAGCTTGTCAATCCAATACACAAGAAACAACCAACCAAGAACCATCTCAGACCTATGCGCTTTTAGAGCGCAATGCGGCGCTAAGGCATGATAAGGAATGGGAGAATGTTCATAATAAGTATACACAACTTATTCAATCGTTGAGGCTCAAACCAAATAATACTAAATCATTAATGGACCTTACAGAGTTATTTATGCAAGAAGCTAGAGTCACTGGAGAACATGGCCATTATTACCCCTTAGCTTTAAAATCCA
>JAYSTG010000355.1:0-3810 GCA_043719965.1 Saprospiraceae bacterium
TATGTATGCTCTCGGTATGCTTTCCACTCTGTTGCTAAAAATTCGTCCAGATTCAGTGTTTTGGTATTTTTCTTTCTGAAAAGATATGTCGTGCCACGGTGTAATCGTGGGCAAAGCCATTTATGAAAAAAAAATCTCAATTCATGCCCTTAAGTTGTTTCAATCAAATTAATACCTCATCATGTTAGCAAAGCGCATTATTGCTTGCCTAGATATCAAAGATGGTAGGACAGTCAAAGGCGTGAATTTTCTTGAACTTAGAGATGCAGGTGACCCTGTAGAGCTGGGTAAACTATATAGTGAACAAGGAATCGACGAATTAGTATTTCTAGATATCACTGCCACGCATGAAAAAAGAAAAACATTAAGTACGCTGGCCAAATCAATAGCGCGGCATATTAATATCCCTTTCACCATAGGCGGTGGTGTGACTAGTATAGAAGATGCTAGAGTATTGTTAGAGTCAGGAGCAGATAAAATTTCGATTAATTCTGCAGCTGTGGCAGATCCCCAAATAATTAGCCAACTGGCTTTGGAGTTCGGTAGCCAATTTGTAGTATTGGCTGTAGACGGGCGATTGGATCCACAAGGATGGCAAGTGTATGTAAAAGGAGGGAGAGTGCCTACTGGCATCATGATGTATGAATGGATAAAGCAAGCCACGGATCTCGGTGCAGGAGAAATATTATTTACATCTATGGATCATGATGGCGTAAAAAATGGATTTGCTGTAGAAGCTACACGAACTATTTCTGAATCGATACCTATTCCAGTGATCGCCAGCGGAGGTGCAGGGCGACTGGAACATTTTGAAGAAATATTTCTGCACGGTAAGGCTGACGCAGCGCTGGCTGCAAGTATATTTCATTATAAAGAGATTGAAATCCCTGCTTTAAAGACTTACCTGCAGAGTCGGAACATTCCTATCAGACTATAGAATAACAAAGATTATCATGTGCTGCCTCTTTATTATTATCTTTCTGCAATAAATAATATTACTCAGTTGTGAATAGACCTATTTCAAAAGTAATCGCGGCGTCGGCTGTAGGTACCCTTATCGAATGGTATGACTTCTATATCTTCGGTAGTTTGGCAGTATTAATAGGAAAAAAGCTATTCCCTCCAGATGCAGGGGCTTCGGCATTAATCAATACACTGGCCATATTTGCAGCAGGTTTTATTGTAAGGCCTTTTGGAGCCTTAGTCTTTGGCCGTATAGGTGATATGGTAGGTAGGAAGTATACTTTTTTGTTGACCTTGGTGCTGATGGGAGTATCTACTTTCTTAATTGGGCTGATTCCTGATTTTGCATCCTGGGGATATGGCGCTCCTTTGGCTGTATTGGTATTGAGATTAATACAAGGGTTAGCGTTAGGTGGAGAATACGGTGGCGCGGCTACTTACGTGGCAGAACACGCTCCTCCGTCGCAAAGAGGATATTATACGAGTTGGATTCAGACAACAGCTACTCTTGGATTATTTCTTTCATTAGGTGTGATCGTATGGACCAGGTATGCATTAGGGATAGATGCTTTTAATGATTGGGGATGGCGCTTACCTTTTTTAGGTTCTATCGTATTGGTGGTTGTCTCGATTTATATTCGATTGAAAATGGCAGAATCACCAGCATTTACCAAGCTTAAAGCAGAAGGTAAAATATCGATCAATCCTTTGAAAGAAAGCTTTAGACATAAGCCCAATTTCAAAATGGTACTCTTGGCGCTCTTTGGAGCTGTCATGGGGCAAGGTGTTGTTTGGTATACCGGGCAATTTTATGCACAGTCCTTTTTAGAAAATACGTGTAAGCTGGATTTTAATCAAACACGTTATATTCTGATCACAGCAATCTTGATAGCGACCCCATTTTTTATTTTTTGGGGTTGGCTCAGTGATAAAGTTGGTAGAAAATGGATCATGATGGCCGGTATGCTCTGTGCAGTTTTGACCTACAGACCTATCTATAAATATTTTTATGAACATGGAGTTAATCAATTATTACAAGATAAAATTGTTTCCAGAATTGATTTACCGAATGTGAGGTCTGTAAGTGATATCGGAGACTCATTATTTTTTTATCCCCAGTCCATTGTCACTGCAGCAGGATACACCTATGTGGCAACTAAAGTAGATACTCTATATAAAGATCCTATAAAAGGAGGAAGCGTAGATGGTAAAACCGTTTTTTCAGAAAGGAAATTACCGAATAACCTTTTCTGGATTTTTGTAGGATTGGTCTTTGTTCAAATTCTATATGTCACTATGGTGTATGGACCTATTGCTGCCTTTTTAGTCGAACTTTTTCCCACCAAAATAAGATATACTTCGATGTCTTTACCTTATCATATTGGCAATGGAGTATTTGGAGGTTTAGTACCTTTTATTGCAACATTGATTAGTAGCTTTCCAGGCAGTAATTTTCTTTCGGGACTTTGGTATCCTATAGGTATAGCTTCTGTATGTTTATTGATTGGTGTTGTTTATCTCAAGAATAAAATCGATCTTGATGTCACGGATTAATTTTAAAAATTTATTCTCCTTTTATTCTAAAATTTATATCTATGTTACTCACAAGCACAAATTCGATCGAAGCCCACAAAATCAAACATTACCTGGGCTTAGTAAGCGGGGATACCGTCATAGGAGCCAATGTATTTAAGGATTTTTTGGCTTCTATAACTGATATCGTCGGCGGTAGATCTAAATCCTATGAGCGAGTCCTCAAAGAAGCAAAATCTACAGCGGAAGCTGAAATGGTATCTGCTGCAATGGCTATGGGCGCGAATGCAGTGATAGGGATTGATTTTGATTATGAAGTGATGGGAAGAGGCACTATGCTCATGGTATCCATGACAGGCACAGCAGTGATCATAGATGAGTTTAAACAAAATTTATGAAGTCTTTGCGCTCCTAACATTTATGAAATCAAATAATGAAATCTGATCTAAAAGGTATAAAATACGATGCATCAACAGGGATAATACCTGCTGTGATTCAAGATGTAAATACGGGCAAAGTGTTGATGCTTGGCTATATGAATAGCGATGCTCTCGCTGCTACACGTGCGACAGGTAAAGTGACTTTTTATAGTCGAAGCAAACAACGATTGTGGACCAAAGGTGAAACGAGTTCTCATTTTCTTCATGTATGGTCAATAGCTACGGATTGTGACGAGGATACTTTGTTGATTAAAGTAAAACCAGACGGTCCTACCTGTCATGAAGGATATGATACTTGTTTTCAAGAAGACAATATTTCCAATGATTTTATTAGAGAATTGGAATCTATCATCAAACATCGGAAAGACCACCCTAAAGAAGGATCCTATACCACCTCGCTTTTCAATTCAGGGATACAGAAAATAGCTCAAAAAGTTGGAGAAGAAGCTGTTGAAACTATACTAGAAGCGCAATCTAATAATCCTAAAGCATTGGTATATGAAGCCAGTGATATGATTTATCATTTATTAGTTTTGCTGCAAGCTAAAGACTCATCCTGGCAAGCTGTGATCGATCAATTGATTGAAAAACATAGGAACAAATGATTGCGTGAGTGCACAAGATTTACATACCGGATCCTATATGTCGCCAGTAGGCACTTTACTTTGTTCAGGAACTGAGCTAGGCCTTACTTCAGTTAAAATTCTAAAAAATCAATATTCAGAATATCCTGTGGGCTTGAAATTGCATCCAATCATCAAACTGACTTTTCGTCAATTGGACCAATATTTTCAAGGAAAACGAAAACAATTTGACATACCATTGGATTTTTTGAGTGCAACCACATTTTATAAATCGGTATGGCAAATATTAT
>JAYSTG010000356.1:0-1505 GCA_043719965.1 Saprospiraceae bacterium
ATACCTCGCATAATCCATTTGATTTCAAATGGATTATTTGGGTTAAATTCTTAAATTTGTAGGATGAAATCATTATGTTTTATAATTATATGCTTTGTCTCTGATTTTATTACACTTTTTGCTCAAAGCCCATCTGTTGGATTGATGAAGGCCAAGGTGGATGTTGTGTACTTATCTTCTGACCTATTGGAGGGAAGGGCTACTGGTACAAAAGGCGAACAATTAGGTGCAGAATATATTCAATATCGTTTTAAAGAATTAGGCCTTTTACCAGCCGGAATAGATGGTGGATGGAGATTTCCTTTTGTTTTTAAGGATAAGGCTCATCCTCATGATACGACTTCATTGACTGAAATAAATGGCATTACAGGATATAATGTGATCGGAAAGATCAACAACGGAAGGCCTCATACGATTATCATAGGAGCACATTACGATCATCTGGGCATGGGAGGCGAAGGATCAGGGTCTCTATTCACCGAACGAGCAATACACAATGGTGCAGATGATAATGCATCTGGGGTCGCAGCCATGATAGCCATCGCGGAGCGATTAAAAAATAATCCTGAAACTAGAAATAACAATTATTTATTCATTGCCTTTTCTGGTGAAGAAAAAGGATTGTTCGGATCGAATGCCTATTGTAAAGATGTAAATTTTGATCCAACCAAAATAAATTTTATGATTAATCTGGATATGGTAGGAAGGCTAAGTAAGGATAAAATCATAGCTATTGGTGGCGTTGGGACTTCTCCAACCTGGAAACCAATGTTAGAAAATAATGCTATGGTACAAGGCATAAAAATAGCTGCAACCGAATCTGGTCAGGGACCATCAGACCACACTTCATTTTATTTAAAAGACATTCCGGTTTTACATTTGTTTACGGGGCAACATATGGATTATCACAAGCCATCTGATGATGCACCGCTTATAAATTATGAAGGAATATTAGAAGTTGCAGATCTGGTAGCGCACATTATAAAAGAACAAAACTATAAAAGCAAATTAGTGTTTACAAAGACAAAGGATGAATCTGGAAAACGATCTACAAGGTTTAAGGTGACTATGGGTATCATGCCTGACTATTTATATCAGGAGGGTGGTATGCGATTGGATGGAGTGACTGATGGTAAGCCTGCAGCTTTGGCTGGTCTCAAAACAGGGGATATACTATTGAAAATCGGGGATCAAGAAATTAAGGATATGAACTCGTATATGGAAGCTCTAGGTCTATTTAATAAAAATGACAAAGTAAAAGTAGTCTATAAACGAGCAGGCAAAACAGAAGCAATAGATTTGATTTTTTGATCCAAATCATTTTAAAGCATTTCCATAGCCTACCAGAATCACTGATAAAAAGATAGTAACTATTCCTAAAATAAATGTAGTCCTGGTGCGAGGCGAAACTCCTTTCCATTCCTTGAGTAGTATGCCCCACATATTAGCTACCAATATTATAAATGCCATATGGAGTATCCAGGAGCTGGCGCCATTGCCTAATT
>JAYSTG010000357.1:0-1505 GCA_043719965.1 Saprospiraceae bacterium
GGATTATCCAGAGATCAGTTTTAGAGTCCCTTATCCACAGGAGATCAATCTATTTAAAGATGGAGCAGCCATCGAATGTTTTATTGCTGGAGAGGAGCCGATCAAAGGTATCTTAATACAACTCGAAGGCAAGTCGGGCGAAATGAGATTATTTGCACCGGATTTTCCAGACTGGATAGAGGATGAAGGAGTCGGTATCAAACTGACACCGGATACACGCACAAGCACCATCATGAGTAAGGCCATTAAGGGTATTGAAGAAAATAAAGTTTTGAATAAAGTTTTTTCGCTACTGCTTGAGAAAAACAAAGAAGAGCCAAGATCTACTGTTGTAGCTCACACCAGTTTGGTCTATAAAAATCTAAATTTAAATGAAAGTCAAAAATTAGCCGTCCAGGCCATCGTATACGGCAATGACATGGTCATCGTACATGGCCCTCCCGGCACCGGTAAAACGACCACCCTCATAGAAGGTATTCGGCAATTGATAATGAAAGGCGAAAAAGTATTGGTGGCCGCACCGAGCAATACTGCGATTGATAATATCTCTAAGGGATTGATCCAACAGGGTATCAACCTGCTGAGGATAGGCAATGTGACCAAAGTAGATATTGACATCTTCCGGCATACCCCGGAAGGAAAACTTCAAAACAGTCCAGCGCAAAAAGAAATAAAAGAACTGAAAAAAAGAGCCGATGAATTCCGACGCATGGCATTGAAATATAAACGTAGTTTCGGAAAAGCAGAACGGGAACAGAGGAATCTTTTATTCCAAGAGGTAAAAAACATTAGACAAGAAATAAGAAAATTACAGGTCTACGCAGAAGATAAACTATTCCAAGATGCGGAAGTGATCGCCGGCACGCCTATAGGAATATATGATTCCACTTTTGATCGGGGCGAATTTAATACTCTAGTGATGGATGAGGCTGGTCAATGCCTCATACCCCTTGCCTGGTGTGTATTTCCATTTGCTCAAAAAATAGTGTTGGCCGGAGATCATTTTCAGTTACCTCCTACGGTATTGAGTCAGGATGCGATCAGGTTGGGTTTCGATCGATCTATTTTAGAAATGGCTATTGGGGCTCGACCCTTTGCTTTGCTTTTGAATACACAATATCGGATGAAAGAATCCATTGCAGGGTTCAGTAGCGAGTATTTTTACAAAGGGTTATTGAATTCAGCCGATCATTTAAAAGATACTGCTATTCATATCAGCTTTATTGATACTGCTGGTGCGGGGTATCAAGAGACTAGAGGTGTCAATGGCACCAGCTTACAAAATCAAGGCGAACTCGATATCATCCTGAAATTATTGGACATGGAGCAATTGGATAAAAACAAAACCGCTTTGATTTCTCCATACGCCGGTCAGGTCATTGCCGCGAGAGAAATACTGGATTCGTCCATGCGAATCAGCACCATCGATAGTTTTCAAGGTCAGGAAAAAGAAAACATCATCCTTTCCCTGGTGCGTAGCAATGCAGATGGAGAGATCGGTTTTC
>JAYSTG010000358.1:0-1504 GCA_043719965.1 Saprospiraceae bacterium
ATGGTTAGTCTTGTTTTTCTTGTTTTGCCTTTGCCCTATACTATGTAACGGCCAAAAATATGATTTGGTGAATTATTCTATAGAAAAAGGTCTCGTACAATCTCAAGTATCCAATATCAGCATGGATCGATATGGTATGATATGGATTAGTACATTAGGTGGCATCAGCAGGTTTGATGGTCACGATTTTACAAATTTTAATTATGGCAACGGATTGACCCAATCGTTAATCGAATGGGTTTTCCTCTAATATGTGTTTCAGTATTCTGTCAGATGGTGAGGTAATCTACGTAGGTACAGTCAACGGCATCAATAAAATTTTATTCGATACACTCAATCTAAAATTTACTTTAAAAGCACTTAAATCATCTCATCAAAGATTAGGACCAGAATGTAATCAAAATGCAATATTGAGGGACACTTCAGGAAGAATATGGGTAGGTACCACCAAAGGAATATCCATTTATCAACCTTCTATTCCTGCAAAGTATATCAGACCAAAGCTGCATTTAAAATCTATCGAAGTATATGGCCAATCGATTGATACCACTTGGAAGGACGACACTCTCTCTGCCTGGAACCTGATTCCAAAAAAATTAATCCTTGCACCTGACCAAAATCACCTCACTTTTAATGTAACTGGGATATCCCTAAGTGCACTACAAGATCTATTATATCAATATTATTTGATCGGAGCAGACACAGCCTATACTCGTCCAAAAACCATCTCTGCTGTAATGACCCTCATCTCGCTACTGGCGAATATACCTTCAAAGCAAGAGCATTGCTCAAAAACGATCCACTCCACTATTCAGATGAAATGACATACTCATTTATGATCTGTCCTCGGTTTTATGAAAAGGCCTGGTTTCGTATAAGTGCTATCTGCTTATTAATTTTGATGGGTGCTCTAATCCAAAAATACAGAATGGTATTACGATCGAGACAACATCAGCTGATTGAAGAAACTCGGAGACAAGAGCAAGTCAAGATCCAACAACGGACTTCTGAGGACTTACACGATGACTTGGGAAATAAGATTACTCGACTTTCTTTACTTACTGATATCCTTCAAACTAAATTGGAAGGTCATACTGATCAACATAAGCTGGTAAGTCAAATCCGAGAAAACATCCAAGGGCTTTACTTGGGTACCAAAGATATTATCTGGGCATTAGTTTCCAATTAAAACACACTTTACGATGCCCTACATCGGATTCAAAATTTCGGCTTGGAACTTTTCCAAGATTCTGCAGTTTCCTTTTCTTCCAATGAGATCGATGAAATATTAAGGTCATTCAATCCTCCATTTGAATTCAGTCGAAATCTTATCATGACCTGTAAAGAAGCATTGCATAATATATTAAAACATGCTGATGCAACCAACGCTTTGATCCATATCTCATTGCGAATATAAGACATGAAATCCTTCAATAAACATACAAAAAATGCCCCCAAATGGGGTGACTTCAAGTACATTATTAATCCATAGTTTTGACCAATC
>JAYSTG010000359.1:0-10751 GCA_043719965.1 Saprospiraceae bacterium
CTACCCACTCCGGAATGGGATAATATCAGAAGCTGGGATAGACTTTGGAGTTAGAGGTAACATTCGAAAAATTCGTCATTCGAAATATTTGTCATTCGAAAAATTCGTCATTTTTCTCATGCGCCTCACTCCCGAACAACTTGCCATCATCCAATCCACTGGCAATATCAAAATCAATGCAGTGGCTGGCTCTGGTAAAACCACTACGATCATCGAATACGCCAAAGCTAGACCTCGATCCAGTAAAATTTTATACATCGCCTTCAACAAATCTGTAAAACTTGAAGCAATAAAACGATTTGCTGATCAAAGCCTCGATCAAGTCAAGGTAGAAACAGCACATTCATTGGCTTATAAACATATCGTACCTCAATATAATTACAAGGTCAAATCCCAAGGATATAAAACCAATGAACTGGTAGAATTGCTGGGACTACAAGCTGCCGGTGAAAAACATGCTGCATATATTGTAGCCAACCATATTTCCAAGTTCATAGCTTACTTCTGTAATAGTGATAAACTCAAAGTGAGTGAACTTAATTATTTGGAGGTGGTATCAGACCCGAAGGCCAAAGTATTTGTCAATAACTATTATCCATATATTGAGAAACAAACACGCATGTTACTTGGGAAAATGGAAAATGGAGAAATAGAAATCACGCATGATTTTTACCTTAAAAAATTTCAATTGTCTAGACCTGTTTTGCCATATGATTTTATCTTGTTTGACGAAGGCCAGGATGCGTCTCCAGCTATGTTGGATATCTTTTTTAATCAACATGCCACTAAAGTCATTGTAGGCGATACACATCAACAAATTTATGGGTGGCGATATGCAATCAATTCTTTGGAAAAAGCAGATTTTAAAATATTTAATTTATCTACTAGTTTTAGATTTAGTCAAGATATTTCAAATCTGGCCATGGCCGTGCTGGAACGAAAAAAAGCCTTAGGACCTTACCAACCTGTTGCAATTGTAGGACAAGGAAAGAACAAATCAAATAAAACGAAGGCAACACTTGCTCGTACCAATCTCGGTTTATTGATTCAAGCCATTCAATTTATAAGCGAAAACAGCAAAGTAAAGCGTATATTTTTTGAAGGCAATATCAACTCTTACACGTATGCCGACGAAGGCGCCTCACTTTACGATGTACTCAATCTTTATAATTATAATCATGATCGTATAAGAGACCCTCTGATTAAGTCCATGAAAGACATCGCTGACCTCGAGGACTATATCGAAAAGACTGGTGAAGCACAACTCAGCATGATGGTAGAGATTGTCAAAGAATATGAAAACGAAATCTACGATATACTACGAGAACTCAAAAAGAAACATGTAGACAATGATCAAAGGGACCAGGCAGAGATGATATTTTCTACCGTGCATCGATGTAAAGGCCTCGAGTATGATACCGTGCATCTAGTCAATGATTTTTTGACAGAGGATAAATTAACCACAATTCTAAATAAAGAAAACGATGATGAAACAGAAAAAAATGAAATTAAATCTATAGACTTTGCAAAATTAAATGAAGAAGTCAATCTTTTATATGTAGCTATTACTCGTACTAAATCCAGGTTATTTATTCCTGAAGACCATAGCCCCGTAGATTTCCCTGTCTCTTCACATATCCATTGGACTAAAACCAGTACAGTTACAACCAATACAGGATTTAACCCCAATAATAAACAATATGATAAATTCGACATTGCTACTAAACATAAAACGAACAATGCTTTGTATCGAAATCCAATCTTGGGAGATAAACCAAGCAAGGCTCCCATTGAACCGAATTCATCCTGGACTGAAGAAATGAATAATGAACTTACTATTCAGTATTTTGATGGAGAAAGCCTGCAGAATCTAGCGTATCAGTTTGGCAAAACTAAAGGAGCTATAAGAGCAAGGATTAAAAAATTAGGATTGCATGACGATCTTTGAATTCGATCAAGATTTTCATCCTTCAAGACTATAATCTTATCATGAAATTTATAAAAATAAGCTAACTTTAGACTATAAATATTTTCAAAAATTAATAGTATGAAAACCTTCAAAATGTTAACCTGTTTTATTTTAATTTTTTCATTGAGCAGTAACCTTTTGTCTCAGACTTTAGAGGATTGGACCTGGGATACCTATGGATTGAGTTTTTCTGTCCCTGGAAAAATGAAAATAGAAACGAATACTGCCGATGAATTTGGGGCTAACCTGGCTAATGATTTATTGCATTTATACATTTTCCCTTGGGAAGATGACCAGTTAAATAAAGAGACCTTAAATAGTGAAGTTAAAAAACTTGTAAAATCTCTTGGCTATCGAGGAGCTTCGCTAGTAGAGTTAGAGTTGAATGGGTTTGAAGGTGGTTACATTATTGCCGAAAAAGATGGAGTAACTACTATCGTGGTAGGCCTATTGGACCCAGATACCTCTACCAACTTTTATGCGCTTATCGTCTATGGTGATGGTTACGAGGATGAAGCCTTGGCGATTGCCAATAGTTTTAGAAAATAAACTCAGGTGCCAAGTGCTTATTGATGAGGATACATTCTTTTAGGATTACTATAATGGACTCGAAGTCTCATGCCGTGTTGAAGTAACGATTCCACAAAGAAAGTAATGAAAAAATAGAGCATCTATTAGAGCTGATTGTAGCAAATATTTTATATCTTTTCCTTACAATTGAGCTGTTTTATATCTATTGGCTTAATATCATTTTATGTTTATAATCAAAAGCTATCCAATAGCAGTTTTATTTTGTGGGATCACCATGCTTTGTTGGGGATCTTGGGCTAATACCCAAAAATTATCTAGCAAGAAATGGCCTTTCCAATTGTTCTACTGGGACTATTCGTTGGGCATCCTTTTGATTACGCTGATTTTAGCGTTTACGCTTGGCTCCATAGGCAATGATGGGCGAAGTTTTTTGACCGATTTTTCCCAAGCTGAACTTCTACCAATTTGCAGTGCTTTGATAGGAGGTGTGATTTTTAATTTTGCAAATCTATTACTAGTCATTGCTATTGATATAGCAGGCATGGCTATTGCATTTCCTATTGGGATTGGAATAGCTCTGATACTTGGAGTCTTTACCAATTATTTGGCGCAACCCTCAGGTCAAGTCATCTTTTTGGTTGCCGGCGTAGCACTAGTAGCTATTGCGATTATCTTAGATGCCATTGCCTATAAATATGTCCTTAGTAAAGGGAAACAAAAACCTATAAAAGGTATTTTTATTTCCTTAATGGCCGGTATAGCTATGGGCTTTTTTTATAAATATGTTGCATTGTCCATGACCACAGATTTTGTAACGCCAGAGGTAGGCAAGCTTACTCCCTACACAGCTTTAGTCGTTTTTGCTTTAGGCTTATTTCTTTCAAATTTTTTATTTAATACCATTAATATGTATCGTCCAATTGCTGGTCAACCAGTTACTTTTTTGGATTATTTTAAACTGGGCTCAGTCAAATTGCATGGGATAGGATTATTAGGAGGCATAATATGGGGCATCGGTATGTCCTTTAATATCATCGCATCCGAACAAGCTGGCCTGGCTATCGCTTATGGCCTGGGACAAGGCGCAACTTTAGTTGCAGCATTCTGGGGTGTCTTCATATGGAAAGAATTTAAAGAATTGCCACCCTCCAAAAACTGGTTGATTAACCTTATGTTTTTTTGTTTCATTATAGGTTTGGGATTAATCATATATTCAAAAGTGGCTTGAGATCTATTTTTAAAGATGAATGCGGAAATAGTAGTTATAGGTAGTTCTAATATGGATCTGGTGATAGATCTTCCTAGAATTCCAAAAGCAGGAGAGACCATCCTGGGAGGAATGTCCAGTATGATCTTTGGTGGCAAAGGGGCTAATCAAGCTGTGGCAGCCAAACGTGCCGGAGGTCAAGTTGCATTTATTACAAAATTGGGAGATGACATTTTTGGTCAAAGGATAAAGGAACATTTTATTCAGGAAGGATTACCCGAGGAATTTATCTTAAACGATAAAAAAACTCCTACTGGTATAGCGCAGATATTTGTAGGAAAGGATGGAGAAAACTGTATCGCAGTAGCACCGGGATCCAATGCAAAATTATCAGTGAAAGATATTAAGCAATTTGAACAAATCATTATTAAGTCAAAAGTAATTTTAGTACAATTGGAAATACCTATTACTACCGTTACTTATATAGTCAATCTTGCTTATAAATATAAAATTAATGCGATTTTGAACCCTGCTCCGGCACAGCAACTCAAGCCAGAATTATTAAAGAAATTATGGCTGTTGTCACCCAATGAAACCGAAGCAAGCCTGCTTTCGAATATTAAAATCAAAGACCTTAAGTCTGCACAAAGGGCTGGGATTAAATTGTTATCCCAAGGTATCCGACAAGTGATCATCACTCTAGGTGAGCAAGGATGTCTTTGGTGCTCTGATGAAGGTGTTGAACATTTCAAAGCAAATAAAACAGCAGCTATTGATACTACTGCAGCAGGCGATGTTTTTAATGGAGCTTTGGCTACTGCTCTCGCACATCACTTGCCTTTTAGACAAGCCATACCTTTTGCAAATGCAGCCGCGGCTATATCCGTATCCCGTAAGGGTGCACAGACCTCTATCCCTTTTGTAAAAGAAATTAATAATCTCCTAAAAGGGAAATAGAGTCTAATATAGAAATGAACCTATGATTTATTCATAAAATTTTAATGCATCATTTTTTACTATGTCTAATTTATATCTTTCAAAACAAGTAGCTATTGTCACCGGTGGATCATCGGGGATAGGGCGAGCTATTATAAAAGCTCTGCATCTATCTGGTGCAGTGGTAGTAAATATGGATGTAAAGGATAGTGATCATCATAACGTGCAACCTGAATCCAACTATAGTTTTATAGAAATAGATGTCACTCAAGAACACCAAGTAGCAGAAGGGGTGTTAGAAGTATTCAAAATGTACGGCAAAATTGATATATTAATAAATTGTGCAGGGATTACTGGCGTGACGAACCTCAAAAGCCATCAGACAAGTACTGAAAACTTAAGATTGGTATTCGATATCAATTTTATTGGAAGTTATTTGACCTCCAAACATGTTTTGCCCATCATGCTAAAAAACAATTATGGCCGAATTTTACATATCGCCAGCATTGCTGGCAAAGAAGGCAATGCGGGTATGTTGGCGTATTCTGCTTCCAAAGCTGCCGTGATAGGCATGACTAAAGTACAAGGCAAAGATTATGCAGAAACCGGAGTCACTGTCAATGCATTAGCGCCTGCAGTAATCCAGACGCCGTTGGTAGACGCTATGCCGCCTGAGCAAGTAAAGTACATGACGGATAAAATACCTATGAAACGATGCGGTACATTAGAAGAAATTGCAGCCATGGCTTTATTTATTATTTCACCACAAAATAGTTTTACCACAGGATTTACTTTTGACTTGTCCGGTGGCAGAGCAACATACTAAAACTCAAATCCCGAAGTAGTCATCCATTGTATTTTACGGAATTAAATCTTCATTCAAGTCAGTATGGAAAATAAACCAATCACCATAAAAGTTATAGCCAAAAGACTTAATATTTCCATCTCTGCCGTATCCAAAGCCCTGCACGATAACCCTAGTATTGGATTGCGTACAAAAGCGCGAGTAAAAGCGCTAGCCGCCGAACTAAATTACGAGCCTAATCAAATTGCGATTGATCTACAAAAAGGAAAAACCAATACCATTGGAGTGATTTTGCCTCATCTTACAGAGATATTTTTCCCCCAATTGATCAGTGGTATTGAAGAAGTGGCAGTGGAAAATAATTATGTAGTCATATTTGGTCAATCAAACGAAGATCCATTAAAAGAGCAGAAACTGCTGCAGTCAATGAAAAGGCATCGAGTCGATGGAATCATAATGTCTATTTCAAAAAATACGTTCAATTATGATCACTTGATTAAAATAAAAAATTCTATTCCTATAGTGTTTGTCGATCGTATACCAGATATCAAAGAAATTCATTATGTCGCATGCAATATGGTATCTGGAACCGTACAGCTGGTAAATTACCTATTGCACAAAAAACACAGAGTGATCGGGATGATCAATGGCCCGGAAAAATTAGTTTTTTCGAAGGAACGGATGGAAGGATATCGCCAAGCGTTGGAGAAACAAAGGCTAAAATTTGATCCTTACTTAGTTATTAATTGCGATTTAACTAAAGAAGGTGTACTGGAAGCTGCAAGGGAATTAGTGACTTACAAACGTAAAATTACAGCTATAATTGCATTTCATGATGCGGCGGCTATGGATACTATTCAGTATTTAAGGAGTCTAAAAAAAGATAAACAAATCACGGTTGTGGGATACGCTAATTTCCCTATTGCCGCTCACTCGATATACCGACCGGCAGCAACTGTAGAGCAGCATCCTTATTTACAGGGGCAAAAAGCGATGTCCATCTTACTTGAGATTATAAACAAAAAAAATGCCACGGTAAGCTCCCCGACCGCTTATTATAAATTAATTCTGGACTCAAATTTAGTGGTTTTCAAAAAATAAATAGTGTTATTTGCAGCAAAACAACCAATTAAAAGGAATTCAAAATGAATGATTATTTTTTATGGAATGCCGATCAAACTGTTTTTTCTTTTGGTTCGCTACATCTTTATTGGTATGCTGTACTCATTATTCTGTCTTTTATTTTAGCAATTTATTTTTTAAGAGTTTTGTTTCGTTTTGATTCCAAATCGACTCATCATATTCAATACCTCGTATTGTTTATTATTAGTATAGGACTTATGTTTTCGAAAGTAGGCAATTCAATTTTTGAAAACCAATCTATTCTCAAAGGGAACTCGATTTCGTGGTTTTTACCTTTTGTTTTAAAACCAACTATTCGTTTTGTCGGAGTTCATCAGCTTTCATTGCCTATGGGTATTTTAGGAATTATACTGGCGGTTTGGGTCTATAAAAAGCTTTTCTTGAAAAGTCAGGAGTTTAGGTTTATGCTTGACCGTATTGCCATCGTAACTTGTCTTGTCGGAGCATTATTATTTACTGCATGCTTTATTAATGCTGGTCTCTTAGGAAAGCCAACAGATTCATCTGACGGTGTAGTTTTTATAAGGCCTATTACAAATGGATTATTAAATCTAAAGTGTTGTATGATGCGCAATCCAGATGGGCCCAATCCACTCTTAGATTTGCAAGTTAAAAAGGGAGAAAATAAATTGATGAAAGAAGTAGGCCATAAAAATATTATTTTTAAAGCCACATTCAATCCTGATCTAGAAGAACGGACCGCCACAGAATTTATCATTGGGGACATTAAGACCAATTTATTTGAGCAACCGAGATTCGTGAAAGAATCCGGTACTGAACCTATAAAATATGCATTGTCAAAAATGCCAAATGGGAATATTGTTGCTACAATTAATACGATAGGTGTTGCGAGATATCCTGTACAACTTTATCTTGTCTTAATCTGCTTTATTTTGTTTATTGTAAGTTATGGATACTTGCAAAAAAATCTAAAATCGATAAAATATGGGTTTATTGCAGGATTGATTTTAACGCTATTTTCAATAAGTTATTTCCTAATACTTTTTATTACAGATCTACCGATCTCTACACCGCATTTTTATGGTTTATGGATCAATCAATACCTTATAATGTTTACACTTTTAATTGGCCTTATTTTGATCTATACTAGCAAGAGAAAATCAAAAACTAATGCATAGATTCATAAGAAATAAACCTTATTTCCCCTTTTAAATTTACGATTTCAATCTTTTGAGCCGTTGATGGTATTGCAATAGAATTAGAACTATTGGATAAGTACGTAGACCCGTGGTGAATTTCATGTTTCCTTAATTTAGCATTGCCTAAATGCAGCTTTATAAATACATCATTATACTCCGGTTTGAAGTATTTGAATGGACTTTGGTGCCGCATCATTTGCAGAGGACCATGATTATTAGCTACTAATAATATAGGATGGTTGCCTTTGGTGAATATGGATGCAATGCCTTTAGCATCCATATCTGCACGAAATCCACTTTGAACTAAAGGCTTTACAGTGAATGATCCGCTACCATCTCCAACTAAAAACAAACCAGGATTTGCATCAGCATTGCCGGTAATGACTTCTAATGAATATGAATTTCCAACTAATAATGCATCTAGATTTCCATCCATATCCCAATCCTCAATATTGATTCCATATATTGGGGCAAATTGAGCCTGTTTAGGCAAGTCATACATTTTAAACTTACCCTGGCCTAAATTTGCTATATATTTTGACTCAAATTCTTCAGCTATCACGACATAGGCATTAGCAGTTTCCTCCGGTGTCAATGTTTCATCAAAGGTTGCGTTTGAATAGCTGGTATAAGTTCTAAATCGTGAACGCATGCCGGTGATCTGACTTATCAGCATATCTCTGGTATGATTGACATACTTTGTACCTTGTACATACTGACTCATTACCGGATCAATCGTGCCATCTTGATTATAATCTTTACCATAGATACAAATAGGTTCCTTTATTGAAGCTTTGAACCGAGTATTTAATCCGAGATTACCTGCGATATAATCGATATCACCATCATAATCAAAATCCCCTCCAGATACACAATTCCACCATCCATTGGTATTTTTCAAAGTGGTGGTCGATGTCACATCTTCCAACTTACCTTTATTATTATGAATAAAAGTTAAAGGCATAAATTCACCTGTAATTATCAGATCATGCCACCCATCATTATCATAATCTGTCCATAAGGCTGAAGTGACCATTCCCAAATTCTGTATAAATGTCTCATTACTTTCTTTGAAGGTAGTTTTTCCATTTAATTTTTCATTAATCAATAGGGAGCTTTTAGGGGCAGTGGGGTAGGCAGCAGGCATGAGTCTTGCGCCTCTAAATAAGTCTAGATCCCCATCATGATCATAATCACAAGCATTGATACATGATCCACTTTGGCGAAGCACCGGTAACGCATCTTTTGAAAGTTGAAATTCTCCATGACCATTATTTAGATAAAGTTTGTCTTGATAGTAAGACGACAAAAGCCTCTGTTCTGACCCTCCGTGTACTGTGTAGAGATCCAAATCCAAATCCGAGTCAGCATCAAATAAAAGTATACCCATTTGATCTGAAATACTATCCATAGTTGATATGTGCTTTGATAGAAAAATACCGCTAGGTTGTTGAAGATATAAACGACCAGTCTTACCTGCAGCACTCCCAATATAAAAATCTTCCAATTGATTGCCATCTACATCTCCGACCGCAAGCCCTGGACCATTGCGCGAATGCATGCTGGGTAAAAGGGGTTGTACTTTGAAATCAACAAAATGGTTTTCAATATGGTGAAAGTCAATCCCTAATTTACCCGTGATACTTTCAAATAATGGTGATGTAGTAGATGAGGAATAAAAGCTGGTGTCCACCACATTTGCAGCTTTATGATCAAGGATAATTGTTTGATTATTGGATATATTTTTCAAAAGTTGATATTTGCCGTCTGGCCAAATTATTTCCAAAGAATCTATGTTTTGAACCTTGCCAATACCAAATTGAATAAAGGGTTCCATACTCGATAAATACCCTCTGAATGGATTAAAATACTGATATTGAGTAGTCCCTTGATTGGTGAGTTTTATTTTTGTGCCTATCCCTTCTAGATTTTTATTTGGGCCTGAAAAGCCTAATCTTAGATAGTGATTTTGATTAAAAGTGTTAGATTGATTCAATTGACTTTCCCATATTGAAGCAGCTTCATCAATATTATTTGTGATCAAGTCTTGATCACCGTCATTATCCAGATCAGCATAGGCGGCCCCATTGGAAAAAGTTGGATTTAGCCCTATCCAGTCTTGAGTAATGTCAGTAAAAGTAAGATCCTGATTGTTTTTATACAAATAATTGTGTATACTGATACCAGGTAATTCATTTAATAATTTTTGCCTTTCTTTTACACTTGCAGGATCGAGCCCCATGGTTTGCGTTTTGTCTCCGTAGACTATAAAGTCAAGATTGGTGATGTCTTTTCCATACCCATTAGTAATGAAGAGATCTTTCCATCCATCATGATCCAGATCAATAAATAAGGAACTCCAACTCCAATCCGTCGCTTCTACACCAGCCAATTGACTTATTTCACTGAAGGTATTGTTGCCATTGTTTAGCTGTAAGGTATTGCGCACATATTGAGGTTCATAGCCTTTTGATACCCCGTTTTGAAACTCATCATAGCTATTGCCTCTGGGAGTTAATTTCCATCGTTTATTATCTGGTGGCAACATATCTAAGACGATGATATCTGATAAGCCATCATTATTGTAATCTGCGATGTCATTTCCCATTCCATTAAAAGTCTGGTGCTTTAGATATTGTTTTATCTGATTCGAAAAAGTGCCGTCTTTATTGTTTATCCACAGGAGGTCATTCGTAATAAAATCATTGGATACATAGACATCTGGCCATCCATCCTCATTGATGTCCGCAATATTCACTCCCAGGCCAAATCCTTCAATAAGAATATTGGATTCTTTAGAAACATCAGTGAATGTATTATTGTTATTATTTCTAAATAATTTATCGGTTGAATAGGCTTCGCCATGTATGGACCGTGGTTTTGCGGTATTCCTACTATACGTAACGAAAGAATTGCGAAGCAAATACATATCTAAATCACCATCACGATCAAAATCAAAAAAGGCACTCTGAATGCCATACCCTTTGTCATCTAATCCAT
>JAYSTG010000360.1:0-3802 GCA_043719965.1 Saprospiraceae bacterium
TCTATGTTCTAGGTACATGCCAATTAATTAATTTTCTTAACCAATGTTTAAAAAATTATTTTTAATTTCTGGCTGAATGCAGTACATTTGATTTTATGCGTAACTACATTTTACTCCCATTCATTCTAATGAGCGCTCTTTCTCTGGAAGCTCAGTCATCACCAGATTATTTTTTGATAGTCGGCACGTATACCACCAAGGAATCTGATGGTATAGAGGTATACAGCTATGATAGCAAGAGTGGAGGATTTAATTACCTACATAAGGTGGCTACTAAGAACCCATCGTTTCTAGCCATATCCCCTAATCAAAAGTATTTATTTGCAGTCAGCGAGACAGGTAAACCCAATATAGGTGGAGTAGCTTCCTACAGCATAAATGCTTCGAATGGGCACCTGGAACTCATCAATAATCAATCTTCATTGGGCAATCATCCCTGTTATGTATCAGTACACTCATCCGGTGGGTGGGTAGCGGCGGCTAATTACTCCAGTGGTAACCTTGCTTACTATCCTGTCAATACAGATGGTTCCTTACAGCCTGCTATAAATATCCAACATCGTGGCAGCAGCATCATCAAAGGCAGGCAAGATGCTCCTCATGCTCATTCTGCTGTTTTTTCACCGGACAATAAATGCCTGATGGTACAAGATCTTGGTATAGATAAAATCATGATATATCCAATAGATAGCAAGGGCAAGATCGATTCTACAAAAGCGAGCTTTACGAAGCTAGCTCCTGGTGCAGGGCCTCGACATTTAGAGTTTCATCCCAATGGAAAATGGGCTTACCTGATGGAAGAATTATCTGGTAATATGACGGCCCTTTCGTATAAAAAAGGCAAACTCAAAGTAATCAATACTATCAATGGTTATCCAGCTGACTATAAAGGACCCTATGGATCAGCAGATGTGCATGTGTCACCGGATGGTAAATATGTCTATGGTTCCAATCGAGCGGAGTCCAATACAATAGGGATATTTAAAATCGATCAAAAAAAGGGTGGTGTATCCTTGGTAGGCACTCAATCAACTTTGGGTCAAACTCCACGAAATTTTAGTTTGGATCCTACCGGCAATTTGTTATTGGTAGCCAATCAAAATACGAGTGAGGTCGTAATATTTAAAATAAATAAAGAGTCAGGTTTGTTGACAGATACTGGTACCCGATTGAGTATTAGTAAGCCGGTGTGTTTGAAATGGGTGAAAAAGGAATAATAAATTCTAAGGCCTAAAATTTACCCCACAATTCCCTTGCCTATTGAAGTGGTGCTTCCTACTTTCCTGTGGTATCCACAGCTGTAGTCACGCGCCCATTGAGTATGTTCAATACATCACGAGTGATATCATCTGCTGGATTACCGAGCAGGATCTGGCCACCTTTGACATAGGATAATATATAGTGATAACCTCTTTCTTTTTTCAGCTTTTCAAGAGCAGCAATCAATACTTTTTGCAGGCGGTCATTGATGGCAGTACCTTCTTCCATGATTTCTTTTGCAAGTTTATCTCGCTCTGCCATCAAAGCTTGTTGTCTTCCACCCAGTCGTTGCTCTTGCTCTTGAATTTCTTTAGGGGTAAGCATTCCACTTTGAATTTTTTGTTGGATTCCTGCCACTTCATTTTCCAAAGCTCGTCCGCGAGAACCCAGCTTATTATCTATATCCAATTGCTTTTTATCTAAAACATCTTTTTCTTTTCTGAATTGGGTAAAATTTTCTAATATGGAGTCTGCGTTGACATAAGCTAAAGTCAAAGGCCCTTTGTCGTCCGTATTGACGGAAGCACTCGCTGTGTTGCCAGTAGTATTTTTATCGTAGACTTTAAAATACAAATTGATGACGGCCAATGCCAGTAATCCGGTTAGTATCCAGGGAAGAGATTTCATTTAAATTTGATTAAGATTTAGGCGGCAAAGTTAATACAATCAGCCTAATGACCTAATTTCAGGCCCCTGGAGGTTAAAAGTTTCAATGCTGTAAAAAGCCAAATTCGATGAGGTTCGGATGTGGCTAAAGCCGAAATTCTCGAAGTTATTCCCATCCGTCGGCTGAAGCCAACGGGAATCAACGGGAATCAACGGGAATCAATGGGAATCAACGGGAATCAATGGGGTTTTTTTTCTGAGAATCGCGCTCTTCTTTTAAAGGCAGAAGCCAATTTCTTCTGGGCTTGTTTATTTTTCAGAGATGAATCAAATTGACGAAATTTGGACATTTTATATTCCGTTTTATTATTAAAAACAAAAAGTGACCTGTGGTGAATTCATCTACTTTATTGGAATATACGGCTCGTGGATTTTATTGTGCTCAGGCAGATGTCTATATCGACCCTCATAAACCGGTCACTAAGGCAATCATCACCCATGGCCATAGTGATCATGCAATCATCGGCCATCGATATTACCTATGTACTCCCCTTACCAGCGCCATCATTAAATTTAGACTTGGAAGTTTTATCCAAGTACAGGATGTGGCCTGGGGCGAATCAGTCTATATCAATCAAGTACGGTTTAGTTTTCATCCTGCTGGCCATATACCTGGATCGGCTCAAGTCAGAGTAGAATATAAAAATGAAGTGTGGGTGGTGACAGGAGATTATAAAACGGAAGTGGATCAAATCAGTGGGAGTTACGAACTGCTAAAATGTAATACGCTCATCACGGAGACTACTTTTGCTCTACCTATCTATCAGTGGAAACCCCAAGCTCATATTGTAGAAGATATATTGGGCTGGTACCAATCTAATCTCAAACTCGGAAAAAGCACTGTATTGCTGGCTTATGCACTCGGAAAATCACAGCGGCTTATTGCTAACATACCCCATGAAATACCCGTCTTTGTACATGGCACTATTGATAATACCAATGAGGTGATGCGTGCAACAGGATTAAAACTGAGGCCTTCTATCAAAGTATCTTCCAGAGTAAGCAAAAAAGATATCCAAAAAGGAATCACGATTGCACCAGCATCAGTACTCAACACATCTTGGATTAGAAGTCTACAGGATCCCATTACTGCTTATGTCTCAGGATGGATGTCCATAAATGGCAATCGAAAGAAACAAGCTGCAGATCATGGTTTTGCATTGTCTGATCATGTAGATTGGAATGCACTCAATGAAGTGGTGTTTAATTGTGGGGCTGATCAGATCTGGCTGATGCATGGATATACGCAGGACTACGCCAGATGGTTGTCTACTAAAGGCAAATCGACTTATTGTATACAAGAAGGAAAAGCCACTAAAACATTAGATCTTGAAGAAATCGATTAATAGGATACCGACGAATGCGAAAATTTTCAAATCTATATAAACAACTATCGACCTGCCGGAATGCGGAAACAAAATCAACAGAACTTTTGAGCTATTTACAATCTGCCTCGGAGGAGGATCGAGTGACTGCGCTGAAGATACTATGTGGATCAAAACAATCAGCAGTCGTGTCCATAAACAAATTGGTCAAATGGTGTTTGACCTATAAAGACCTCCCCGATTGGATGGTGAAAAAATGTCATGCGACCGTAGGTGATTGGGCTGAAACCCTGAGTTTGATCCTTGGGCGTCCTGAACTAAAAGAATCTCATGACGGATTGACTGCATGGGTTATAAGTATAAAAAATATAGGTAGATCGGACGACCAGATCCAATCCTTCTTATATCGCCAATGGGAATCAAGATCTCCTGAAGAATTATTCATCCTGCATAAAATCTTGACAGGTTCACTAAAGCCGATTTACACCAAACCTGAACTTGCCTTGCTCTTACATAAGTTTTATAGAACAGATAGCGCCTTACTAAATCTT
>JAYSTG010000037.1:0-5839 GCA_043719965.1 Saprospiraceae bacterium
TAATTTGAAAGGTTACGCAAAAATAATCGCGAAATAGGTTACGTAATCCATATTAGACCTGTGAACGTAAAAAACAAATAGTCGGTAACCCCATTGAGTTTTTGCATTAATTTAATATTACAAAGCAAGTCGAACCTTTCTTATCTCATCCATTTGGTCACTTTGGTTGTTATTAATTGAGACTATGGATATTGATATATTTTCAAGTGTACTGCTTTGATTTGTTTTGTTTTAATACATTATAGGTGATCCTAAGCGTTGTACTATCGGGTTCTTTCAAGACATTTAATTGTTAATATCATAATTTAAGGTTAGGTATTTCAGTTTAGATTCACTGATATATATTAATTTTAAGTAATCCAAATCAAAAAAAAACCATGGCCACACCACTCCAGAAATTTACCGATGCTTATGCCAGTATGACTATTGCGACCTATGAACCGCTGATCGTGCAATGGATCTCCGGGATGTCGATATGTACTACCGCCGCGGCACTGGCTCATCGATTCAATAAAAGGGTCTCCAGGTTGGATGTAAAATTATCTACCGCTCAACAATTAATCATGGATAAACCGCGGCGGACGATTCCTGGCGATTTTAAATTGCCGGCTGTCAATGTATCCAAAAACCCTATGCGACCATTGAGCAATACCATGCGCCCTCTGGATGAAAAACTATTAAAAAGCATTAAGATCGATGGGTTCCCCAATGCTATAGAATATAACGGCAAGATCTATTTACAGGGTATTGTGGATACAGAGTTGAGGGATGGATTGGATCGAATAGGGCTGATCGATAAAACATTCCAGGCTAATCCTGAAGTAGGATTAAAACAACTGCCTATAGTCATAAATAAAAATTATGCTTTAGAAGATACAGTGCTTGATTACGATGACGCATTCCGAAAAATTTATGCCGCCATGACTGGTGCTATCGATAGCGCATTGCTCAAAAAAGAAAATCCCAGCACACATATTGACAATGCTCTAAAAAAACTTGGTGATGGTAAAGCATACCACCTTTTTCCATTCCATAAAATCGAAGAAGCCTTGTCTCCTATAGGTATAGCCCATTATTACCGACAGCTGTATTTTAACATCAGTGAAGGAGTGGGTCCTTTGGAACAAGCTTTTACAATCGCTCCTCTTGAAACATTTGAAGTGGTGTATCAAACTGTGATGCGCCGCACCCATGAAGAACTCATGGAATCCGGTTTTGAATCGACATCAGAATCGAGTATCGAACAACGAACCAGCGAGGAAATATCAGACAAAGTATCCTCTATGGTACAAAATGATTCATCCGCATCGATGTCAGCCAATGCCAAAGGATTCGTAGGCGTCTGGGAAGTAGAAGCCAGTGCAGGGGCTGATTTTTCAAACTCAACCCAACGATCGAGAGATCAATCCTCTCAACAATCGAAAGAGATCACCAAACGAGCTGCGGAGCGAATGCAAAAGACATTTAGCTTGCGCACTAAAGATACCAATGACTTTACTACGACCAATATTCAGAAGCGAGTCATCCAGAATAATAGTCCCAGCCCAGTGAGTTATGGATTGCGTAGGGTGCTTCGGAAAATAAAAGTAAAACTGCAAGACCTGGGACCTGCACTGGTATGGCAAATGTATATCCCAGATCCTGGTATAGGTCTGGCAAGAAGTAAATTTGTATCCTTCCGCGAATCGGATCTAATAGCTATACCGGATGTACCACCCGGAGCAAGACCCAAACCGCAAGGAGGTATAGATACCGGAAGCACCAGCAGCACCATTGGTTATGATACCACCCAACATACTCATTTTGTAACTTTAGTCATTCCTGCAGGTACCGATAGAGAAGTTACCGCCCTCGGTATAGATAGCATCGTCGACCTGGAAGGTGGTGGCAAAAACGATCAGTCTCCTTCCCCAAAAAACAATGTGCAGTGGGGAGGCACCTTTGATCCTGCAAAAAAAACATATACTGTAAATATAGGAGTGAGTATTGGCGATAGTTTTAATGTAACGGTCACGTATACATATATCTGGCAACCCACCCAGGCAGCCTTACAAGTATGGGAAGCAGAAGTAGCTGCGGCAAGGGCTGTAGTCAAAGAGCAGGCCTTGAACGATCAATTTGAAAAACAAAAAAACCTCATTACACAAAAATCTAAAATACCCAAACGACCAACTAATGATCTACGCAAAGAAGAGCGTTACGAGGTGATGAATCGACTTGTCTCTATGTTATTTGCTCAGGGAATTGATAACTCTCAACCTAATCCGTTGGAGATAGAATTTTTTCACAAATACTTTGACATAAATGGTATGTTTATCACTAGCCATCCATCCTGGTGGCGACCTCGATATACTTCAGGCAAAACCGGATTAGAGCGAGCTCCTTACGAAATCACCGATGAATCCGATCCTGCTCCGGTCGGCAGCTCTCTAGGGTGGGCTATACAATTAGATGGAGATGAACGACGCAATGAGTTTATAAACAGTCCATGGGTAAGAGTATGTATGCCGATTCGAAAAGGTACAGAAGAAGATGCCATCCATTGGTTGGCCAAACATATTGAAGGTCAAGTAGGTTACGACACCAAAAGTGGTCCATTAAAAACCTTGATAGATTCGATTGCGGACTATCGACTGAAAGAAAATAAATTGGGGATGAATGGTCCGGATTATGTAACGATCGACTCGACTCCTTCGGCCCCTACAAGCGCACTCACTCCACAGGATGTATATCCGATCATCAATGAATTTGAAGTCACAGTACCTACAGAAGGATTTGTCTACGATGAACTAAAACTTGCCTGATAAAGGAACAATATGAGCGAAAAGATTTATCGTATCCATCCGTCTATAGGATTTGCACGAGTAGGAAATGCCAATTCTACAGATCAATTTAGCTCTCCTACGATTCCATTTGCCAATGAACCCCACGACACCATAAATTATTATAAACAATTCCCAAAAGAGTATAAGGTCAAAGGTCAAATAAAACCACAAGCTGCTTTTTTTACGATTTGGGAGTATGATAAAGCAACTGATAAACCATTGGAAGAAATCAACCTGGATTCTAAAGATGTAGTGAATATTGGTTGGGAAGTACAATTATGCAATTACAAAGCGTCCTGGGCGAAGTTTAATGGGATTAAGGGCAGAGATAGTTCTGATGATCTCGGACAACGGAATACTAATCCAGATGATTGGGTGATGAAACCCCTGCAACGGATCATTTCAGGAAGAAATATAGGTCATCAGGAAGAATTTATTTTTAAAATCGGAACCTCAAATGATCCTTCGAAAGAACAATGGATCAAAGGTCAAAAAGAAGAGCATAAATACCTTGGCCAATTGATCACCGACGATAAAGGCAGACTGAAAGTAATCGGTGGTAAGGGGGTAGCTGCATCGACAAACCCTAAATCCACCGTGACTGAGGCATTTAACAATCCTGAATGGTACGATGATGTGTCGGATGGTTATGTAAAAGCCAGCATTACCCTGAAAGGCCAAACCGTGGTGATTAATGCATTGCCGGCCTGGGTCATTGTAGGCCCTCCGGATTTTGCACCCGAGATCAGACAAATTGTTACCTTATATGATTTATTGTCTGATATATCTATTAGGAATGCGACATTGAGTAAAAGCCCAATGCTAAATATATATCCAAGATTAACACAGATCCGGGACGATTTTAATTTGGATTCCAAAAAAATAAAATTAACTACCTATAAGCCTCATTTTCACGACGATATTTATCCGATTTTATTGGCTGCCCTCCGTGTACGGTATGTTCATGCTGAAGCGCATGACTTTCATTCGACTGTTGATGTTACCAATCCTGACATGATTGAGTTATTGAGTAATAATGATAAGTCTCATCCTAAGGCGAATTCATTTGCAAGTATCCGGAAACTTATATTTGAAAAATTGAGGATTCCCAATAAGGGTAAGAATAAGATGGATGATACTGTAAAAAAAGAAATTAAACTGACTCGTCCGCTACAAGCTCAAAGTGAGGATAAAAAAACAGCAGAAAAGGATAAAAAAGATTTGGATTTAGGGTCCAATACATCCACTATAAAAATGCCATTGTTATATGCTGAAACATATGGAGATAAACAGGAACCCTTTCTCACCTTGACCCATACTCAATATCAAATGATGGCACGTTGGGCTGAAGGTGAATTTGAATCTAGCATAAAAAGCACCAAAATCGAAAACCCTATCGCACTCGATATTGCAAGTCTTGAAAATTCGTTGGGAGGTGGTTTTTTCCCAGGTACTGATTTTAGCTGGGCCATGAAATACATAACTAATTTTATTGAACCGTTTAGAATTGGGATTGATAATATCGACGGATATGGGGGCGGAAAAGATAAAAAAAGACTCATCAATCCAGGTTATTTTTCAAGGCAGATGGGTGAGCCCTGGCAAGCAGACTTTGTAAGTTGCTCAAAAAATAAATATATGTATTATGGATTTTGGCCGAGCCAACGACCGGATGATGTACTCGTCAATGAATCCATGATACCCTGGTTTAGAAAAGATGATAGCTCGGAAGGCAAATTTATGGATATGGTCAATAAATGGCATCAGCTCGGGTTTGTACGCAAAGATCCCAAAACAGGCGAATACATCGAGACAGAACGAGGCAGTGTCCCATGATCCATTGCGATGTACTCATCATTGGCAATGGCCTGGCTGCATTATCACTGGCCAAACAACTAGCTGATCACGGACTCACTATCCATATCCTGGAGAAGAAAAGAAAATTATCAGAAGTATGGTTGGAAAACAATAGACAGTCTTTTAAAGAACGAATGGAAAATTTATTTCCCTATCCGGATATTGCTTCTTTATTCACTCCATGTGATCAATTCACATCTGCCTGGAGTACCACCGTTTCGGATAATACCAATTCTACAAAGCGATTTCATTTTAATAAAACAGAATTAGTGGCTAGCATCAAAAAAGAATTGAATCTTACGACATATTCATATCAACATATTCAATCGAGTGAGTTCTGTGACCATCATTGGGAGTTACAAATTGTTTCGGAAACAAATACTGCCTTTCAGATCCAAACAAAATTTGTAGTGGATGCTTCCGGTCGCAATGCAGTCTGGGCTAGTCGTTTTCATACTCACCATGTGTATATGGATGATCATATCTGTCTGTCCGTTGTGTACAAAGAGCATGAACTCAAAACAAGAAACTCCTTTTGCATTGAGACAATGAAAGCAGGTTGGTGGTATATGATCAAACGGGAAGATTTTATGCAATGTAGTTTTATCACTTCACCCGATAAGTCTTTTTCGGATTATCAAACGCTTTTTGATTTCCATCTATCCGGCACATACTATATGAAGGGGTATATGCACATCAAAAAAGCACATCGTCCTCTTTGGGTGCAGGATACCCGTACTTGTATATTGCATCAGACTTCAGGTGATCAGTGGCTTGTTATCGGCGATGCAGCATACACCACTGACCCATTGTGTGGGCAAGGCAATGAGATGGTTCTGGACCAGGTTTATTTAGCTAAAGATTATATCTTAAACTTTTTTAAAAACAAGATCCAGAGTTTAGAAGCATATGACAAAAACATACATGCCCTTTTTTTTGCGCATCAAAAACAAATAAGATCCTTTTATCTCATGGAGAAAAGATGGCCGCAATCAACTTTTTGGAAATGAAAATAGGTATTGTAAAAAATTTGGGTTCTTAGCCGTTTTTAATGGGTCAAAAACTATAACAAATTTTATTTTTTATTTTGCCTTACTTTTTTTTCCGCAAAAAAAGTAACAAAAAAACTCGCGCTATTCAATCTTTTTTCATGGTAT